>NZ_JBICXB010000034.1:0-76960 GCF_043200055.1 Streptomyces sp. NPDC048496
GGTGGAGCCATGAATCCCACCGCAAGACCGCCCGAACCAAGACCATCGAGGACCTCATCGCAGCGTAATCAACCGGCCACCCGACAGGCTCTCAGGTCGTACTCGTGGACGAGCGCCTTCGCGTGTCCGTAGGCGAGGTCGTGTTCGCTCCGCAGCCAGCTGACCTTCTCGTCGAACCGGAGGGCAGGGCCGTCTTCGACGGTGCGGAGCCAGTCGGAGACTTCACGACCGGTGCAGTGAGGGATTCTGGAGAGCAGATTGCGATGGGTCTCTTCGGAGAAGACATGGGTCATCGGCGCCTCCGACGCATTGCGCGTTGCTGGTCCTTCCCGACACCGTGCCTGAGCGTCGGCCCGTTGGCAACCATCACGGGAGGGCGCGTAGGGTCGCGGCATGCTCGATACGACCCCGCTGGTCACCGTCGTGGACCGATTCGCCGACCGGCTGCGCGCCGCCCCGCAGAGCAGGCTGCAGCGCGGAGCGGCCGCCGAAGGACTGGCCACGGCCAGGGAATTGGCCGTACGGGCCCAGCGCATCGAGTCACCGGGCCGCGAGCCCCGCATCATGCCGGACGCGGGGATGTTCGCGGTCGGCGACCAGGTCGCGGTCGCGGGCCGGGACCTGGCGGTGGCATTGGAAAGGGCCCCGTCCGTCGAACTGGACGAGGCCGTGCGATTCGTCGAGGAAGCGACCGCCCGGGCTTTCGCGTAGCGGCCGTCCCGTACGGGAGGTCGTGGCAGCGGCCGACGGGGGCCGCTGCGCGGGAACCGGGGGTTCCCGCGGGTCAGAGCGAGGCGATGACGCGGTCGGCGAGAATGTAGACGTTCTCCTTGCCGCAGGAGAAGGTCAGGGCGTACGCGCCGGAGACACCGGAACCGCCCAGCAGTACCGGGTGCTCACCCGCCAGCAGTGCCCCGGCGAGCCGCTCGGCCGTCTCGCGGTGGCCGGGGGTCATACAGAGCGTGGTGCCGTCGGCGAAGACGTAGACATCGAGCGTGCCGAGCGGGCCGGGGCGTACGTCGGCGAGCTCGGTCCGGCTGTCGGCGAGCTCCTCCAGCCGGCTCACGGTGCGCTCGTGGTCGGTGACGACCGGGGTCTGCACCGGTACGAAGTCGGGGTGCGAGGGGTGACGGCGACGGGCCGCCGCCAGCTCGGGGGAGTCCTCGACGAACTCCACCATCTCCGGAAACTCGGTTGTGTCGGCCGACTCGGCCAGTTCCGTCAGCTCCTCGAGTGCCTCGGTGGCGTCGAGGTCCATCGCCTCAAGGCCCGCGAAGTCCGCCTGGCGCGGCATGAAGAACGGCGCGTCCTCACCGATCCCGGACAGGCCGCCCAGCAGGGACGGGGCGTCCGCGGCGTCGCGCGCCTCCTGGGAGGCCCAGAACGCCCGCGCCTCGGCGAGCTCGCGCTCACGCTCCTCGGCGAGTGCCTCGGCCACGGCCGCACGTATCTCGGCGGCGGGGGCGGCGGTGCTGCGGACCTGCTGGGGCACGGCGGCGGTACGGGCACGGCCGGCAGCCAGCTCCATCCGCAGGGCCATGACCTGCTTGCGCAGCCCGTGAGCAGCGTGCAGAGCAGCACCACCCACGGCCGTGGCAGCGGCGGCGGTCAGCAACAGGGCAAGAGGCATGGCGCTCACTGACATACTCCCGGTTTCAATCGATCCCCCGACTTCCTACATCAGCTTGTCCTCTGCCTGCGCCCGGTGTCAGTGCATTACGTCACGAATTGGACAGGTCTTTGTGCCTGGGGTTTAGCCCTGATGTGGGTGTGACCTGCGGAAATGGCTCTCCCCCAGGAGATAGGTCACATCCTGGGGGAGATTCGGTCACGGTCGGGGCTCGGAACCGGCCGGCTCGCCGGCAAGCAGTTACCAACCCCTACCCTCCGCTGCAGCTCAGCTCAGCCGCTCGAACCCGTGGTCGCGTTCGCTTCGCTTCCACTGCGGGCAGGTGCCGCCTTCGTACCTCAGGCGCCCCCTACCCTCCGCTGCAGCTCAGCTCAGCCGCTCGAACCCGTGGTCGCGTTCGCTTCGCTTGCACTGCGGGCAGGTGCCGCCTTCGTACCTCAGGCGCCCCCTACCCTCCGCTGCAGCTCAGCTCAGCCGCTCGATGACCATCGCCATGCCCTGGCCGCCGCCCACGCACATGGTCTCCAGACCGAACTGCTTGTCGTGGAACTGCAGGCTGTTGATCAGCGTGCCGGTGATCCGGGCGCCGGTCATGCCGAAGGGGTGGCCGACGGCGATGGCGCCACCGTTGACGTTGACCTTCTCCAGCGGCAGGCCGAGGTCGCGGTAGGAGGGGATCACCTGGGCGGCGAACGCCTCGTTGATCTCGGCCAGGTCGATGTCGTCGACGGTGAGGCCGGCACGCTTCAGCGCCTGCTTGCTCGCCTCCACCGGTCCGTACCCCATGATCTCGGGGGAGAGACCGGAGACGCCGGTCGAGACGATCCGGGCCAGCGGGGTCAGACCCAGCTCGCGCGCCTTGGTGTCGGACATGATCACGAGCGCGGCGGCGCCGTCGTTGAGCGGGCAGCAGTTGCCCGCGGTGACCAGGCCGTCGGGGCGGAAGACCGGCTTCAGGCCCTGCACGCCCTCCAGGGTGACGCCCGCGCGCGGGCCGTCGTCCTGCGACACGACGGTGCCGTCGGGGGTCGTCACCGGAGTGATCTCGCGCGCCCAGAAGCCGTTCTTGATGGCTTCCTCGGCGAGGTTCTGCGACCGCACGCCGAACTCGTCCATGTCCTGACGGGTGACACCCTTGAGCCGGGCCAGGTTCTCGGCGGTCTGCCCCATCGCGATGTACGCGTCCGGGACGAGGCCGTCCTCGCGCGGGTCGTGCCAGCCCGCGCCGGTCTCCTCGGCGCGGGCCGCGGTACGGGCCTCGGCCTCGGCGAAGAGCGGGTTGTGCGTGTCCGGCAGGCTGTCCGAGTTCCCCTTCACGAAGCGGGACACCATCTCGACACCGGCGGAGATGAAGACATCGCCCTCGCCGGCCTTGATGGCGTGCAGCGCCATGCGGCTGGTCTGCAGCGAGGACGAGCAGTAGCGGGTGACCGTACAGCCGGGAAGGTGGTCCATGCCCATCCGCACGGCGATGATGCGGCCCAGGTTGTTGCCCTGCTCGCCGCCGGGGAGGCCGCAGCCGAGCATCAGGTCGTCGATGTCCTTCGGGTCCAGCTCGGGGACCTTGGCCAGCGCGGTCTGGATGATCGTGGCGGTCAGGTCGTCCGCCCGCAGGTCCTTCAGCGACCCCTTGAAGGCCCGGCCGATGGGGGAACGGGCAGCAGAGACGATCACGGCTTCGGGCATCACGCGGCTCCATGAGGGCTGGAAGGCTGTCTGACTGTCTGGGCTGAGCAGGACCGAACGGGAGGCCCGGCGGGCTGAGAGCCTGTCGGGCGACCTCTGATCGGGCGGTCACGGCGTGGCACGCACGCTTCCGGCGTTGCCGAAATGCCCTAGTAGCTCCGCTACGAGGCCATCCCGGCGCCTTGGAATCGCACGCACCACGCCGCGTCCGCTCTCCGATCGAAGGTCACCCGACAGGCTCTGAGCAGGGCTCAGTGGGACTGTCTTGGAAGTTACCCGTACGTATCGCCGAGGTCACCCGGCAGGCTGTGTGATGCGGGCCTCTTTTCTAAGCGACCGCTCAGGCGGTCCGGGGCGCGGGGTCCGTGCCCGCGTCCCCGCCTGCGCGAGGGTCCCTGTCCAGTGGCACGTCCGGGCGCTTCCCGTCCGGACGCCGGCCGTCCAGGTGCTGGACCTCCGGAGGCTGGACCTCCGGGTGCCGGCCGTCCAGGTGCTCTGTATCCGAGTGTCGTACAGCCGGCTCCGTGGCCGCGGGCAGACGCCGGCGCCTGCGGTGCTTGAGGAGAGCCCACGGCGCCCGCGCCCCCGTGACCTCCGTACCGGCCTCCCGGGCCGCCTGGGACGCCGCCTTGGCCACCGGCAGCATGTCCTCACGCCGCGACCCGTCGAGACGGTCGGACTCCGGCCACAGGCCCAGCACGGCGCACAGGGTCGGCAGCAGTGCCATCGCCGCCGTCGCGTACCCCTCGGCCGACGGGTGGTAGTTGTCCGGGCCGAACAGCTCGCGCGGATTCGCCTCGAACTCCGGCCCCAGCAGGTCGCCCAGCGACACCGTTCGCCCGCCCTGCTCCACCGAACCGATCGTCTGCGCCGCCGCCAGCTGACGGCTCGCCCGCCGGGCCAGCCAGCGCAGCGGTTGGTAGACCGGCTCGATCGTGCCCAGATCCGGGCAGGTCCCGACGACCACCTCCGCACCCGCCGTACGCAGCCTGCGCACGGCGGTGGTCAGGTACCGCACCGACTGGGTGGCGGGCATCCGGTGCGTCACATCGTTCGCCCCGATCATGATCACGCAGACGTCCGGCGGACGGGATGTGTCGGCCAGCAAGAGCGAGACCTGCCGCTCCAGATCGTCCGACCGGGCTCCCGGCTGCGCGACGTTCCGCAGATCCACCGGGCGCTCGGACACCGCCGCGAGCCCCGAGGCGAGCAGCGCCCCGGGCGTCTGCCCGGCCCTGCGCACCCCCTGGCCGGCCGCGGTCGAGTCACCGAGCAGCCCGAGCCGCAGCGGGTCCGCAGGCCCGGTGAACGCCACCCCGTACCGCCCGTCCGCACTGGGCGGAACCGGCGCGATACCGCCTCCCACGTGCCGCTTCGCCAGCTGGACCTCCGCCAGCAACACGCCTGCCGTCGCCGCGCCGAGCAGTCCGATGCTGCCGCCGCCATAGGCCGCGCCCGCCGCGATCCGCCGTGCCACCCTTGCTCTCGACACAGTCCGGTCCACCTCCTCCTTGCCGTACCCGCCGTACCTACAGCTAACTGCCCCGTAATGACCGTCGGCCAATCGCTTCGCCCAATCTCATGCCCGTACGCATACCCTGGCCGCACCATCTCGGAGACCCCGGAGTAACACGGTGCAATTTCACGATTCGATGATCAGTCTCGTTGGCAATACCCCGCTGGTGAGGCTGCGCAGTGTCACGGCCGGCATCCAGGCGACGGTGCTGGCCAAGGTCGAGTACTTCAACCCCGGCGGTTCGGTGAAGGACCGGATCGCCCTGCGCATGATCGAGGCCGCGGAGGAGAGCGGCGCGCTGAAGCCCGGCGGCACGATCGTCGAGCCGACGAGCGGCAACACGGGCGTCGGCCTGGCGATCGTCGCCCAGCAGAAGGGCTACAAGTGCATCTTCGTCTGCCCGGACAAGGTGTCCACGGACAAGATCAATGTGCTGCGCGCCTACGGTGCGGAGGTCGTCGTCTGCCCGACGGCCGTTGACCCCGAGCACCCGGACTCCTACTACAACGTCTCGGACCGGCTGGTCCGGGAGACGCCGGGTGCCTGGAAGCCCGACCAGTACTCGAACCCGAACAACCCGCGCTCGCACTACGAGACCACCGGTCCCGAGCTGTGGGAGCAGACGGACGGCAAGATCACCCACTTCGTGGCGGGCGTGGGAACCGGTGGCACGATCACCGGCACCGGCCGCTATCTGAAGGAGGTCAGCGGCGGCTCGGTCAAGATCGTCGGCGCGGACCCGGAGGGCTCGGTCTACTCCGGCGGTTCGGGTCGTCCGTACCTGGTCGAGGGCGTCGGCGAGGACTTCTGGCCGACCGCGTACGACCGGACGGTCACGGACGAGATCGTCGCCGTGTCCGACAAGGACTCCTTCCAGATGACCCGGCGGCTCGCCAAGGAGGAGGGGCTGCTCGTCGGCGGCTCCTGCGGCATGGCGGTCGTGGCGGCCCTGGAGATCGCGCAGCGCCTCGGACCGGACGACGTGGTCGTCGTGCTCCTCCCGGACAGCGGCCGCGGCTACCTGAGCAAGATCTTCAACGACGAGTGGATGGCCGACTACGGCTTCCTGGACGGCACGGGTACGTCCGCCCGCGTCGGTGACGTGCTCGACCACAAGGACGGTCCGCTGCCGACGCTCGTCCACATGCACCCGGAGGAGACCGTCGGGGAGGCGATCGACGTCCTGCGCGAGTACGGCGTCTCGCAGATGCCGATCGTGAAGCCGGGCGCCGGCCACCCGGACGTGATGGCCGCCGAGGTCATCGGCTCGGTCGTGGAGCGGGAACTGCTGAACGCACTGTTCGCGCAGCGCGCCTCGCTCACCGACCCGCTGGAGAAGCACATGTCGCCGCCGCTGCCGCAGGTCGGCTCCGGAGAACCGGTCGAGGACCTGATGTCGGTGCTCGGCGGCGCGGGCGGTGCGGACGCGGCGATCGTGCTGGTGGAGGGCAAGCCGAAGGGCGTCGTGAGCAGGCAGGACCTGCTGGCGTTCCTGGCGAAGGACGCGGGCCCGAAGCAGTAGGGAGCGATTCGGGGCTTCGCGAAATCGGTACGAGCACGACACGTACGCGCAGCACCGGCTTAACACGGCTCCGGCACATTGGTGGGTGCCGGCAGGGAATCCCGCCGGCACCCAAGACGGCGACGCGGACTACGGAGCGGCTCCCGGACCTCCACTGTCGCCAGGACGCGCGCACCCGGCCCTGACCCGGACCCGCGTCCCTCGCGGGGACCGCCGTCGTCCCGCCCCCCGGGAAACCGGGGGTGCGGCGGTCCCCGCGACATACCCCTGTACGACCACCAGCGGCCGAGGGCCGCTCATCCGGCGGGCGCGGCCGCCCAGCTCGCCAGCAGCGCGGTCCGCTCCGCAGTCCCGGTATCCGGAAGAGGTGGCCGCCAAGATCACGGCGGAGGGCGGCGAAGCGCTCGTCGTGGCGGCCGACGTCACCGACCAGGAATCCGTCGACGCGGCCGCCGAGCGTGTCCGCACCGCCTACGGCCGGGTCGACCTGGTGGTCAACGCGGCCGGAGTGATGCTGCCGAACCCGGTGGACGAGGGCCGTACCGACGAGTGGCAGCGGATGCTCGACACCAATGTGCCGGGCGCGCTGCGGATCATCCGCGCCTTCACCCCCGACCTGGTCGCGGCCGCCGCCGAGGGCCGCACCGCGGACCTGGTGAACATCTCGTCGATCGGCGCGCACATCGCGTTCCCCAACTACGCCGTGTACGGGGCGACGAAGGCGGCACTCAGCCACCTGTCGGCATCCCTGCGCACGGAGTTCGGCCCGCGAGACGTCCGCGTCACGAACATCGAGCCGGGCCTCACCGAAACGGAGCCGGGCAGCCACATCGACAACGCGGAGCTGTCGGGCCGGCTGGACGGCATGTTCGACGCGCTGGGCTCCCTGTCCGGCGAGGACATCGCCGACCTGGTCGCCTACACCACCAGTCGCCCGCGCCACGTCAACCTGCGCCAGCTGATCGTGCTCCCCACGCGCCAGGCGTAACCGCCGGTCGCTGCGGGCCCGGCCGGCCGCTCAGTCCTCCCAGTCGGACTTCGTGCGATCCTCCGAGCGCCGGAACAACGGCCGGCTACGGGCGGCCTGGGCGACATTCACCCCGACGATCCCCAGCCAGGCCACGACGAGCCCATTGGTCCCGGCGTTCGTGACCCCGATCGCGGACAGCGGGACGGCCAGGATCAATGAGATGACCCCGAACCCGAACCGCTCACCGAAGTTCCCCATCGGCGGCTGCGGTTCCCGGGCCCCCCGGGCGACCACCAGCTGCTGTTCGGCGAGATGCCGCCGCACTCGCCGGTCGAGCGTGACGTCGAGACGCTGGTCGACCTTCTCCAGGAACGAGTCGATGAGCGCGGACTCGTACTCCGGCCCCAGTTCACTGCGGGCCTGCAAGGCGGCATTGAGCTCACTCTTGAGCTCCGGGTCGCGGGCTTCCATGTATCTACGGTACGAAGCGGAGGGGCCCGGGGCAGTGGGGCTAACCCCCCTCTTCGAGAGCGCGTGATTTCCAAGCCGGGGCTGCTGGAGTGCGCTACTGATGCCCTGGGTGTCGTGACTGTCCCGGCCGGCCCCTCGGGCGGCGCCCGGGCTGATATTCCGTCTGGCGCCAGCAAGATCAACCATGCGGCGCCGTTGGGTTCGGGCCGTTACCGTGAGCCCGGTGACCACCTTTGATGACCGCGTACAGACACGCGCAAAGCTGCCTAAGGACTACCTGTTTTGGTTGAGTGGGGCACTCACTTCCCAGCTTGGCGACGCCGCGATGTTCTTCGCGCTCGGGTGGGCGGCCACGGCGCACGGCGGTGGGGCAGCGGGGCTGGTCCTGACTGCCGTGACGCTTCCACGAACGTTGCTGCTCTTGGTGGGCGGGGCGGTTGCTGACCGATTCTCCGCACGGCGCATCCTGATCGTGGGCGACTCGGCGATGCTCGTGATGGCTGTCGTGGTGGCGGTGACGGCATTCTCCCTGGGTTCGCCGCTCTGGCTGCTCCTGGCGGCAGGAGTGGTCATCGGTACGATCGACGCCTTCTATCTGCCGGTGTCGGGTTCGATGCCCAGACGGCTGGTGGGAACGGACGGTCTCGACCGTGCAGTCGGTCTCAATCAGAGCGGCACCCAGCTGATCTCGCTGGTCGGCGGCTCACTCGGCGGTGCGCTCATCGCGGTCGGCGGATTGGGCGCCGCCGCACTGTTCGACGGTCTCACCTTCGTCTTCGCCGTTGTGGTGGTGGTGCTCATCCGCCCGCGCTTCGATGTGGAGAAGTCTCCCGAACGGACAAACATTCTGCGCGAGGCGGCCCAGGGCGTGTCTTTCTCGCTCAGCCACCCGGTGCTTCGCCCCGCGCTGCTCCTCACCGGTGTAGTCGCCGGCTTCGCGATACCCGTCACCTCCCTGCTCGTCCCACTTATCGCGCGTGAGAACGAGTGGGGCGCTCAGGCCGCCGGTTTCGTTCTGGGCGGTCAGGCGCTTGGCGCCCTGGCCGTCGCGCTGACGGTGGCGCGCTGGGGTGCGCTGCGGTATCCGGGGCGCGCCGCCGCGTTGAGCGTCGTACCTATGGCGCTCGGAATCGCCTCGCTCGCTGCCACACACCAGGCATATCTGGCGGTGGCGGCGGCGGTTCTCTTCGGCGCCGGTCTCGGCGTCTTCGTCACCCATCTCGGCCCGCTGATGCTGGGGGCGAGTCCGGAGACCCATCTCTCCAGGGTCCAGGCGGTCATCACTGTGGTGCAGAGTCTCGCGTTGGTGGTCACCATGAATTTTCTGGGCCGACTGGCCGACATCACGGATGCTTTCACTGCGGCGATCGTGTGTGCCGCCGTACTCGCCGCCGCGGGCCTGATGGCGCTGATGTCACCGCGCTTCCTGGGCCTCACACCTGCGGAGCAGGAGTGAACCGGGCCGTTGTGGCGCACCTGCGGCTGCTTCCCGACCACCGCTCGAAGTGCGAGGGGCAGAGGCTCGGCGCACTTGGCCGCGCAGGCGGGCGCCGTTGCGGACGCGCTTGCCGCCGCGGGCGTCTCGGACGGTGACCGCGTGCTGTTGTACGGCCGGCAGTCGGACCTTGCTGTCGTGGGCACTGTCATTTTCGGCGACGGCTCTCATCGACTCCGTGCACGTCCTTCAGGCCGAGCCCCGACTGCATATAGTCATACAGAGTTCTCGTTGACTGAATAGGTTGTCAATGCCTCGGGGTAAAACACTGGTGACAGAAGCCCGCGACCGGCCGCTCGCCGATGATGTGAAGGCGGCGGCCGGGGAGCTGCTCGACCTCTGTACGGACCTGTGGAACACCGATCTCACCAGCACCAGCACCAGCACTAGGGGGACAGCATGAACGGGAGCAGCCCGGCCGCGCGGTTGCAGCAGCTCTTCGAGGGGCACCGGCTCACGCCCACGCAGCGGCGGATCGCGCACTCGATGGTGCGCAGGGCCGGGGACGTCCCGTTCCTCTCGAGTGTGGAGCTGGCCGAGCTCGCCGGGGTCAGCCAGCCCTCCGTCACCCGGTTCGCCGTCGCGCTCGGGTTCGACGGATATCCGGCGCTGCGCAGGTACCTGCGGGAGGTCGCGCCCGGCCCCGTCGAGGGAGGTGCGGGCACCGCCGCCGACACGTACAACGAGTACCAGCAGGCCGTCCGCGCCGAGATCGAGAACCTGCAGCACCTCGCCGAACTCCTCGCCGACCCCACTCCGGTCGAGCGGGCGGGGCGGCTGCTCGCCGCGTCGCGCCCGCTGCCGGTGCTCGGGCTGCGCGCCGCCTCCTCGCAGGCGCGGGGCTTCGGCTACTTCGCCGCCAAGGTCCACCCGGACGTGCGAGTGCTCGACGAGGGCGGCAGCATGCTGCACGACCGGATCGAGGCCGCGCGCCGGGCGGGGGCGAGCGCGCTGGTCTGCTTCGCGCTGCCGCGCCATCCCAAGGAGGTCGTGGACGCGCTCGCGTACGCCCAGGAGCAGGGACTGGCCGTGGTGTCGGTCGCCGATTCGGCGTTCGCCCCGGTGGCCAAACACAGCGACCTGCTGATTCCCGCGGCCGTCGGCACCGGACTCGCCTTCGACACGGCGTGCGCGCCGATGCTGCTGGGGCGGGTGCTGCTGGAGGCAATGTGCGACGACCTGCCGGACGCGCAGGCGCGGCTGGAGGAGTTCGACGCGCGGGCGGCGGCGCGCGGGCTGTTCGTGGAATGAGGGCGTGACGCACGGGATGTGGCTGCCGGGCTGACCGGCCGGGCGGGTGTCCGGTGCTGAGGGAAGTCCGGCCGGTGGTCGGCATTCCTCGCCGATTCTCAGACACCGCTCAGATACGGCCGTTAATCTGCGCCCCGAGAATCAGCATCGATGGCTGTCGAGAGGGGTACGGACGTGGGGCGCGGAGCGCAGTCGCTGGCGAGGGTGGCGGTGATCGTACGGGCCGGAGCCGTACCGCTGTGGTGGTTGGGGCTGCTCGCCGCCGCCGTCGGTGCGCTCGTCCCGGGGCTCACCGGCCGTCGGATCGGACTGCTCGCCGGAGCCGCGCTCTTCCTGATCACCGCGGTTGTGGTGGCGCTCGCGCGCGGGCGCAGGTACGCGGAGCTGGCGAGGGCCGCCACCCGTGCCGGGCGGACGGATTTCCTCCAGGACCGGGCCGTGACCGTACGCAACTGGCGGCGCGGGCACCGGTGGTGGCTGCTGGGCGGGTTTCTCGTGGCGATCGCCGGCGGATTCCTGCTGCCCGGCGCCGGTGGGCTGATGCTTGCGGGTGCGGGGGCCGGCCTCTGGGCCAAGTCCGTCCGGATCGGGCAGCGGGAGCGGAAGGACGACGTCCTGTACTGGGTGCGGACCGACTGGGTGGAGAAGGGGCGGCCCGCGGGCAAGCAGGTCGCGGCGTACCGGACGACCGGGCCGGTGGCGGGCGACGCCGCGCCCGGTGGGACGCGGCGTCGCTGAGGGCGTCCCGCGGAGGTCAGACTTCCAGTTCGGCCTCGATCCGCTTCAGCTGGTGGCGGGCCATCGCCAGGTTGGCGCGGCCGCTGTCCAGTACCAGGCAGAGGAAGAGACCGTTGTTGCCGCGCGCCTTGAGCAGCCGGATCAGGTGGTACTGGGCGCCGAGGGTGATCAGGATGTCCTCGATCTCATCCTTGATGCCGAGATGTTCCATGGTGCGGAGTTTGGCGCGTACGACATCCGTGTTGCCCGCGGCAGCGACCTCCAGGTTGAAGTCCTTGCCGCCGCCGAGGGTGCCCAGCGCCATGCCGCTGGTGTAGCCGACGAGTGCGACACCGAGGGTGCCCTCGATGGACGTCATTGCTTCCTTGAGTGACGCTTCGGTGCTGGCCGCCAGCGCGCCCGCGAGGAGCGGCACCCGGGCCCGTAGCCGCTGGAGTTCGTCCAGGACGCCCTGGACTTCGGCCTCGGGAACCATCGGCTGTCTCCTCCCGGCACGCTGTCTGAGCGCGCGTATCACAGGGCCTCCAATGCGTCTCTGAGCCGGCGCAGCAGGGCGACGTCGGGGTCGTCCGTGACCTTGGGAAGCGTGATCCGGCCGGGAGCGGAGGCGGACGGGGCCGCCGCCTGCCGGACCGCTTCGACCAGTCCGGCGGCCGTGAGCCGCCGAAGGTCGACGAGGATGTGGAACGCCGAGCGGCCCAGGTGCTGGGCGATGTCGGATGCCGTACGTGCTCCGTCCACCAGGTCGAGTACGCGGCGCCGGCGCGACGGGACAGGGGTGTCGACGGGATGGGTCGCCCGGGCGAGCGGGGCGGTGTCGGTCACCGCGTCGGGCCAGATCCGGTCCAACAGTGCCCGGCGCCGGAGCGTCTCGCGCTGAACGGCATCGACGGGGACGGGGCGCACGGGACCGATCCAGTGCGAGACCCCGTAACGGAACCGGGCCGGGGTCCGGGTGGGGGAGAGGGCGAAGAAGGCGGCGTCGTACAGAGCACTCAAGTGGCAGAGCTCCAGTGCGCCGCCGGGTATCCGCCCGCTGTCCACCAGGTAGCGGCCGACCGGCTGCCCGGCGCCTGCCTGGGCGACCGCGTCCCACCACCCGTCGCGGTGCAGGGCGCCGCCCGCGGTGAGCAGGATGTCGAGGCCTGGTGTCGAGGGGCTCTCGGCGTGCACGACCTGGTCGTCGGCGAGGTAGAGCGTGCCGCGGTCGCGCATCAGGGCGCCGGTGGCGCGCTCGGCGGCGAGACGCCGGAGCATGGGGGAGAGGGCGGACGCTGCTCTCACAGGGAAGGTTCTCTCGGGTGAGGTTCTCGCGGGAGGTGTTCTCTCGGGCGCGGTGGCTCTCATGCCAGGATCAGCCGCTCCGCCATCTCGCCCAGCCTCATCCGGGCCAGCGACAGGTTGCCGTCGGAGCGGTCGAGCCACAGATGCAGGAAGACGCTGCTGTCGAAGGCCGTCTCGACGAATCGGATGATGTGGTAGCCGGCGCGGGTGGTGACGATGACGTCTTCCACCGGTGGCGCGGCGCCTGTCGCGGTAACGTCGTTCCCGCCCGGGCCTGTTAAGGGTTCCGGGACGGAGAGGGCGAACACGGGCTGCTCCCCGCCATGCGCGCCACCTCGGCCGTCTCGGCGGCGGTCGCCTCGTGATCGCCGTTGGGCGAGTCGCCGATGGTGCCTAGGGCGAGACCGCTCGTCCAGTCGACCACCGCGGCGCCGCGGGCACCGGGCAGCCTCGTGACTTCGAGCAGGCACTCGTCGATTCCGGGCACGCGGACTCCCTCCCGACCTGACGTGCGGCTGTGACCCCGAGGCTATGCAGCGTGCCCGCCCCAGGTGGGAGTTCTGGCATTTTCCATTGGTACATGCGGAAGGTGATCGGAAACGGTCGGACCCGCTGTCGCCCCTGTCATGTTCTGTCCGCGTTCGGTGTCGCATCCCGTCTTCGGGGCAGGTCTTTCGGGCGCGCCTGTTGACTACAAGTATTCAGAGCAGCAGGATATGAATAGAAGCAACACAGTCGCGAGGAGGCATTGCCATGTCAGGACCCCGCCCCGTACGGGCACCGCGCGGTACCGAACTGAGCGCCCTGGGATGGCAGCAGGAAGCCGCCCTCCGCATGCTGCAGAACAATCTCGACCCCGAGGTCGCCGAACACCCCGACAAGCTCGTCGTCTACGGCGGCACGGGCAAGGCGGCCCGCGACTGGCGTTCGTTCGACGCGATGGTGCGCACGCTGCAGACGCTCAAGCAGGACGAGACGATGCTCGTCCAGTCCGGGCGCCCGGTCGGTGTCATGCAGACCCACGAGTGGGCGCCGCGCGTCCTGATCGCCAACTCCAACCTGGTGGGCGACTGGGCGAACTGGGAGGAGTTCCGCCGCCTGGAGGCGCTCGGACTCACCATGTACGGCCAGATGACGGCCGGGTCGTGGATCTACATCGGTACGCAGGGCATCCTGCAGGGCACGTACGAGACGTTCGCCGCCGTCGCCGCCAAGAAGTTCAACGGGACGCTGGCCGGGACGATCACCCTGACCGCCGGGCTCGGCGGCATGGGCGGCGCCCAGCCGCTCGCCGTGACCATGAACGACGGCGTGGCGATCTGTATCGACTGCGATCCGCGCGCCATCGAGCGCCGCATCGAGCACCGCTACCTCGATGTGCGCGCCGACTCCCTGGAGCACGCGCTCCAGCTCGCCACCGAAGCGCGTGACGCGCGCAAGCCGCTCTCCATCGGGCTGCTCGGCAACGCGGCGGAGCTGCTGCCCCGGATGCTCGCCGAGGGCGCCCCGATCGACATCGTCACCGACCAGACCAGCGCGCACGACCCGCTCGCGTACCTCCCGATCGGCGTCGACTTCGACGACATGGCCTCGTACGCCGCCGAGAAGCCCGCCGACTTCACGCAGCGGGCACGCGAGGCGATGGCCAAGCACGTCGAGGCGATGGTCGGCTTCATGGACGCCGGGGCCGAGGTCTTCGACTACGGCAACTCGATCCGCGGCGAGGCCCAGCTCGCGGGCTACGACCGGGCATTCGACTTCCCCGGGTTCGTCCCCGCGTACATCCGGCCGCTGTTCTGCGAGGGCAAGGGCCCGTTCCGCTGGGCCGCGCTGTCCGGCGAGGCGTCGGACATCCACAAGACCGACAAGGCGATGCTCGAACTCTTCCCGGAGAACGAGTCGCTGCACCGGTGGATCAAGATGGCCGGCGAGCGCGTCCACTTCCAGGGGCTGCCCGCCCGGATCTGCTGGCTCGGCTACGGCGAGCGCGACCGCGCCGGTGAGCGGTTCAACGACATGGTGGCCTCCGGCGAGCTGGCCGCACCGCTGGCGATCGGCCGCGACCACCTGGACTGCGGGTCGGTGGCGTCCCCGTACCGCGAGACCGAGGCGATGCTCGACGGGTCCGACGCGATCGCGGACTGGCCCCTGCTGAACGCCATGGTCAACGTGGCGTCCGGCGCCTCCTGGGTCTCCATCCACCACGGCGGCGGCGTCGGGATGGGGCGCTCCATCCACGCCGGTCAGGTGACCGTGGCCGACGGTACGAAGCTGGCGGGCGAGAAGATCCGCCGGGTGCTGACGAACGACCCGGGAATGGGAGTCATCCGGCACGTCGACGCGGGGTACGACATCGCGGAGTCCGTTGCCGCGGACAAGGGCGTGCGGGTTCCCATGACGGAGGGGCAGTGAGCCTGCCGGGCGGAAGCGGTTTCGTGGGCGCCGAGGGTTTCCCGGCGCCCATCCTCCCCCATGGTCCGCAGGGACCGGGAGGGGCCGGGCAGCCGTCCTTCCAGGCCATGTGGAAGGAACTTGCCCCCATCGGACGCCACCCCGAGAGCGGTGGGTACCGGCGGTACGCCTGGACCGGTGCCGATGCCGACTGCCGGGTCTGGTTCCGGGAGCAGGCCGAAGCGCGTGGGCTCGGGTACGAGGTCGACCGGAACGGGAATCAGTGGGCCTGGCTCGGGGATCCGCTCGGTGACGACGCCGTCGTCACCGGGTCGCACCTCGACTCCGTGCCCGACGGCGGTGCGTTCGACGGGCCGCTCGGTGTGGTCTCCTCCTTCGCGGCGCTCGACGAACTCCGCGGCAGAGGAGCCGAGTTCACCCGGCCGTTCGCCATCACCAACTTCGGTGACGAGGAAGGGGCCCGGTTCGGGCTCGCCTGTGTCGGGTCCCGGCTCGCCGCCGGGCAGCTGACCGTCGAGAAGGCGCGCCGGCTCCGCGACGGCGACGGCATCACGCTGCCGCAGGCCATGGAGGCGGCCGGGTACGACCCCGACGCCATCGGCCCGGACCCCGAGCGGCTGGCCCGCATCGGCGCGTTCGTCGAGCTCCATGTCGAGCAGGGGCGCTCCCTCGACCTCAGCGGCGACCCGGTCGGTATCGCCTCCGCGATCTGGCCGCACGGCCGCTGGCGGTTCGACTTCCGGGGCGAGGCCAACCACGCGGGGACCACCCGGCTCGTCGACCGGCGCGACCCGATGCTCACGTACGCCGAGACCGTGCTGGCCGCCCGCCGCGAGGCGGAACTCACCGGTGCTCTCGCCACCTTCGGGAAGATCGCCGTCGAGCCGAACGGCGTCAACGCCATCCCCTCCCTCGTCCGTGGCTGGCTCGATTCGCGCGCCGCCGACCAGGACACCCTCGACGCCGTCGTCACCGGCATCGAGCGGGCCGCCCGGGAGCACGCCGAGCGTGCGGGCATCGATCTCGATGTCGTACGGGAGTCCTTCACGCCCGTCGTGGAGTTCCAGCACGCCCTGCGTGACGAACTCGGCAAGATCCTGACCGGCCGAAGCGGCGGCGACGCGGGCCGCGCCGTGCCCGTCCTCGGCACCGGCGCCGGGCATGACGCGGGTATTTTGTCCGCTTCGGTCCCTACCGCCATGCTGTTCGTACGGAACCCCACCGGGATCTCGCACTCGCCGGCCGAGTACGCCGCCGAGGACGACTGCACCGCCGGGGTGATCGCACTCGCCGATGTACTGGAAGGTCTCGCGTGCAGCTGACAACGACACCGACGGGCGCGCGCCGCACCGCCACGTTCTGGATGTCCCACGCCTGGCTCGGCACCCATGTCGAGCCGGGCGTGACCCTGGACGTCGCCGACGGGCGGATCGCCGGGATCCGTACCGGCGTCGACGCCCCGCCGCCGGGCGCCACCGTGCTGCGCGGGCTCACGGTGCCCGGGCTCGCCAACACCCACTCGCACGCCTTCCACCGCGCACTGCGCTCCACCGTCCAGGTCGGCTCCGGCACCTTCTGGACCTGGCGCGAGCTCATGTACCAGGTCGCGTCCCGGCTCACCCCCGATACGTACTACGACCTGGCCCGTGCCGTGTACGCCGAGATGGCGCTGGCAGGCATCACCGCGGTGGGCGAGTTCCACTATCTGCACCACGCGCCCGGCGGAGCCCCGTACAACAACCCGAACGCGATGGGCGAAGCCCTGATCGCCGCCGCCGACGCGGCCGGGATCCGGATCACCCTGCTGGACACGGCCTATCTCGCCGCCGGATTCGGGCAGCGGGCCGGCCAGTACCGGGAGCCCGACCGGCACCAGCTGCGCTTCTCCGACACCACCGCGGACGCCTGGGCCGAACGCGCCTCCCTGCTCAGGAGCGGCGACCACGCCCTGATCGGCGCAGCCGTCCACTCCGTACGCGCGGTGCCCGCCGGGCAGCTCGCGACCGTGGCGAAGTGGGCCGAGGAGCGGCAGGCGCCCCTCCATGTCCACCTCTCCGAGCAGACCGCGGAGAACGACGCCTGCCAGGCCGCCCACGGCTGTTCCCCCACCCGGCTCCTCGCCGACCACGGGGTCCTCGGCCCGCGCACCACCGGCATCCACAACACCCACCTCAGCAGTGAGGACATCGCGCTGCTCGGCGTCTCGGCCACCGGCACCTGCATGTGCCCCACGACCGAACGCGACCTCGCCGACGGCATCGGACCCGCCGTCGCCCTGCAGCGCGCCGGCTCGCCGCTCTCTCTCGGGAGCGACAGCCACGCCGTGATCGACCTCTTCGAAGAGGCCCGCGCGATGGAGCTCAACGAGCGTCTGCGCACCCATACCCGCGGCCACTGGACGGCGGCCGCACTGCTGCGCGCCGCCACCGCCGACGGGCACGCCGCCCTCGGCCGGTCCGACGCGGGCACCCTGGAACCGGGCGCGCTCGCCGACTTCACCACCGTCGCCCTGGACTCCGTCAGAACAGCGGGACCGGTGCCCCGACTTGCCGCCGAGGCAGTCGTATTCGCCGCCTCCGCGGCCGATGTGCGCCATACGGTCGTGGCAGGCCGGCACATCGTCCGCGACGGGCAGCACACGCTCGTCGAGGACGTCCCCGCAGCACTCGCCTCGGCCATCGCCGTCCTGCACGGCTGACCCCGGACCCTCGCAAGGAGAGCAGTCCCCCGATGACGACGACCGCCATCACCAACATCGCCAGTCTGGTCACCAACGACCCCTCCCTCGGTGACGGTTCCCCCCTGGGCCTGATCCTGGACGCGGCCGTCGTCATCGAGGGCGACCGGGTCGTCTGGACCGGTGAATCAAGCAAAGCACCCGCCACTGACACCGCCGTCGACGCGGGCGGCCGCGCGGTGATCCCGGGATTCGTCGACTCCCATTCCCACCTCCTCTTCGCGGGCGACCGCACCGAGGAGTTCAACGCCCGGATGTCGGGCCGCCCCTACACGGCGGGCGGTATCCGCACCACGGTCGCCGCCACCCGCGCCGCCACCGACGACGAGCTGGACGCCAACGTCGTCCGCTATCTCGCCGAGGCGCTCCGCCAGGGCACCACCACGTTCGAGACCAAGTCCGGCTACGGGCTCACCGTCGAGGACGAGGCCCGCGCCCTGCGCATCGCCGCCCGCCACACAGACGAGGTCACCTACCTCGGCGCCCACGTCGTCCCCCCGGACTACGCCGACGATCCCGCCGGGTACGTCGACCTGGTCACCGGGCCGATGCTCGACGCCTGTGCCCCGTACGCCCGTTGGGTCGACGTGTTCTGCGAAAAGGGCGCGTTCGACGGCGACCAGGCCCGCGCGATCCTGACCGCGGGCATGGCCAAGGGCCTGCACCCCCGGGTCCACGCCAACCAGCTCACCCACGGCCCCGGCGTCCAGCTCGCCGTCGAGCTGGACGCCGCCTCCGCCGACCACTGCACGCACCTCACCGACGCGGACGTCGACGCCCTCGCCCAGGGCAGCACCGTCGCCACACTCCTCCCCGGCGCCGAGTTCTCCACCCGCGCGAACTGGCCCGACGCCCGCCGCCTCCTCGGCGCGGGGGCCACCGTCGCGCTGTCCACGGACTGCAACCCGGGCTCGTCGTTCACCTCGTCCATGCCCTTCTGTATCGCCCTGGCCGTACGCGACATGGGCATGACTCCGGACGAGGCCCTCTGGTCCGCCACCGCGGGCGGCGCGGCGGCCCTGCGCCGTACGGACATCGGCCGCATCTCCCCGGGCGCCCGCGCCGATCTGGTGCTCCTGGACGCGCCCAGCCACGTCCACCTGGCCTACCGGCCGGGCGTGCCGCTGGTCCACGCGGTCTGGCAGCGCGGCGAACGCGTCGTCTGACCCGCACAGCACGACGCGAACGCGCCGCCCGGCACGGTGCCGGGCGGCGCGTCATGTCACAGCAGGGCGAACACGGCCCGACGCGGTTCTAGGCCCAGGGGATCCACCCCGGCGCCATCCACGTCGCCGCCGCGGCTCCGCACAGAAGGCAGAGCGCCTTGTCCGCCCAGCGGGGCGCGCCGAGCTTGACTGCCGCGTCTGCCGCTTCGACCGTGATCAGCAGACCGCTGAGGAGGACGAGAGGACCGTCGCTCCAGGTGATCTCCGGGCGGCCGACGGCCAGCCAGCCGACCGCGATGCCCACCAGGCACAGGCAGGTGTAGAGCGCGCGCGGGCTAGGCCTGGAGCGGAGTTTGTTCCTCGACCGGTGGACGAAGATGAGCGCGAGCTGCGCCAGCAGCGCTATCAGCGCGAACATTGTGCACGGCTCCTAGAACTTGCAGGCATTCTGGATGGCGGAGATGCCGAGGAGCGCTGCGATGGCCTTGCGGTGTGCCGAGGTCATCTTCCGGCGCTTGGTGTAGGTGCGGATGAGGTTCGCCGTCTTCTTGACGCCGATCCGCTTCACCAGCCGGATGGCGGTCAGCACACGTGCCGAGGAGCCTACCGGCGTCAAGGTGGCGATGACACCGGCGATGGCCGCCGCGCACTTGGTGATCTTCCACGTGGTCGACCAGAACCCGGGGTCGATCACGATGGGGAAGGCGCTGGCCGAGGAGAACTCGACTTCCTGGACGATCTTGTTGCCGACGACCTTGTAGGCGGTGGGCACGTCCTTGCCGTTGGCGTCCTTGGCCCAGGGGGCGTCGAAGAAGGCGGCGGCTTCCTTCGCGGGTGCCTTCTCGGCGTTGTCGTCGCCCGCCGAGTACAGGGAGACGGAGCCGTCGTCGTGCGTGACCGCGCTCACGCCCGCGGGGATCTGGAAGCTGGTCTCGTAGGTCTTGGGGGCCGCGCTGCTCTTCAGGATGTTCAGCGTGCGCGAGCCACCGTCAGCGGTGGGCTGGACCACGGTGTCGACGGGCCCGGTGGAGTTGTAGACGACGTTGCCTCCGACCTGGGTGCCCTTGGATCCGGCCTCCGGAATGGAGAGCTGGTTGGGCATGAGGGAGTTCTTGACGTCGATGGAGTTGTTCTTGCCGTCCCAGGGGACGGAGATGACGTTGTCCTCGGTCACCGCGATGGAGGCGTACGTGGAGTCCGACGAGGTGGCCGCGGTGATGTCGGCCGCGTCGGAGTAGGTGTCGGTCAGCCCCAGCGTGTTCTCGGCGGCGGTCGGCTTCCAGGCGGTGTCGACGGTGAAACGGACCGGGTCGGACCAGCCGTTGGCGTAGTGCTCGCCGTCGTAGGTGGTGGTGCGGAAGCTGTAGGTCTTGCCGGAGGTGAGCTTCCCGGCGGGCACCTCGACCTGCGAGGTGGCGTTCGCCGCCGCCGCGGGTGCGTTGAGGGTGGTCACGACCGTGCCGGTGGCGGTGTCGGTGATCTCGTAGGTGCCGACGATGGTGTCGTCACCGTTGGTGTCCTCGGTGGAGAACCGCAGGATCGGGGTGGTGGTGTTGACCTTGAAGATGCCGCCGTTGGAGATGAAGGGCGGCCCGGCCTGCAGATTGGCGCCGTTGCGGGGCCGGTAGTTGTAGGTCACCTCCAGGGTGGGGACCTTGGTCTGGTCGGCGGCGTCGGCGGAGTAGAAGCGCTTCCAGCCGTATGTGTCGGACTCGTCGGCGGCGTTCAGCGCGATGCTGCCGGTCTCGGCCTTGGCCGAGGCCCAGGTCTGGGCGAGCCTGGTGATGTCGGCCGTGGCCCAGCCCTCGGTCTTGCACGTCGCGGACTTCGTGTCCGTGGAGGTGGCGATCTTCTCGAGACGCGAGGGCTGCTTGGTCCAGCGGGTGCTCGTGTTCGCGGCCCCCGCGGCCCACACCTCCCAGGCGCGCTTCTCGCACGACCAGGAGTGGTAGTTCCACATCTTCAGCGTTGCCTTCGACACGAGCGCGTCGGCGAAGTTGGAGGTGCGGAAGGTGAGGAAGGAGCGCGCGACGCGCTTGGTGGTTCCCTCGTAGTCGCCGGGCCAGCCGACCTTCAGGTCGGTGTTCACCGACTGGTCCGTGGTGTCGCCGCCCTGCACGAAGGTGTCGAACAGTACGTCGAGTGCGTCGGTCGAGGGGTCGATGGTGACCGGGTACTGGGTGTTCTCGTCACGCAGCCACGCGGTGTCCGGCCGCAGGACCAGTTCGGCGGTGTCGCCGGACTGGGTCACCTCCATGGCGATCTTCCTGCGGTTGGTGTGCTCCAGGGAGCGGGGGTCGACCTGGCTGTCCCACATCGTGGGCGCGGGCATGGTCGCGACGATCTCGCCGGACGCGTCACGGAAGTCGATGCCCCCGTCGTCGGAGGCGTGGGTTGGGGTGCGTGCCCGGCTGATGCCGGGCATGCGGAAGGGCCCGCCCCCGGCATCAGCCGTGGGGGCGGGCCCTTCCGCAAGTCCGGCGTACGGTACGCCCGTTCACTCCTCCAGGGTCAGTCCCTTGCGGAGTCTGACCAGCGTGCGGGAGAGCAGCCGGGACACGTGCATCTGCGAGATGCCCAGCTCCTCACCGATCTCCGACTGCGTCATATTGGCGACGAACCGGAGCGAGAGGATGCGGCGCTCGCGCCGCGGCAGCGAGGCGATCAGCGGCTTCAGGGACTCGACGTACTCGATGCCTTCGAGCCCGTGGTCCTCGTAGCCGATCCGGTCCGCCAGCGCGCCCTCGTGGTCGTCCTCCTCGGGCTTGGCGTCCAGCGAACTCGCGGTGTACGCGTTGCTCGCGGCCATGCCCTCGACGACCTCGTCGTCGGTGAGTCCGAGGCGGTCGGCGAGTTCGCCCACGGTGGGCGCCCGGTCGAGCTGCTGGGCGAGTTCGTCGCCCGCCTTGGCCAGGTCGAGCCGCAACTCCTGCAGCCGGCGCGGGACGCGCACGGACCAACTGGTGTCGCGGAAGAATCGCTTGATCTCGCCGATGACGGTCGGCATCGCGAAGGTCGGGAACTCGACGCCCCGGCTCAGCTCGAACCGGTCGATCGCCTTGATCAGGCCGATGGTGCCGACCTGGATGATGTCCTCCATCGGTTCGCTGCGGGAGCGGAACCGTGAGGCGGCGAACTTGACCAGGGCCAGGTTCAGTTCGACGAGTGTGTTGCGCACGTACGCGTACTCGTGGGTGCCCTCTTCGAGGGACTCGAGCCGCGCGAAGAGTGTCTTCGACAGCGCTCTGGCGTCCGTTGCGCCCACTTCGTCGTACGGCGGGATCTCGGGAAGTCCTTCGAGACCGTCGCCGCCCTTGGCGCTGCTGATGTCGCTGGTGCTGCTGGTACTGCGGCGCGGAGCGGGTACGGCGACCGCGGCAGGGGAGTCTGATTCGGTCAGTCCCTGAGGACATGCTGACGTCGCGATGTGGGTACGCGGTCCGTCGAGCCGGGGTGACATGGTCTCCTCCATCGTTCTCGGCATATGGCTGCCGATGCCCATACGTGTTCCTGCGGTGAAGCGGCGCCTCCAAAGCCGGTCGTGTTTCGGGTGTCCCTCTACCCTTACCCGGTTCTGACGTGCGGATACAACCGCCAATTGACGCCATATGTCCGGTTTGTTGGGGTTTTCGGCTACCGTGTGCCGCACGGAACGCGTAGTGTTTTACGAGCGTCAGCGACAGCTACACACGCAACCGCACGCGCCATCGCAGAGGGCGACGTGCATGGTGACGCAGGCAGTGACGAACGGCGAAGAGGGACGGGCATGGACCGCCAGACGGTCGGCAGTGCGAACCGGGGTCGACTTCAGGTCGAGGTCCGGACCGAGGGGCGCAGTGAGGTAGTGACGCCGGTGGGTGAGTTGGATCACCACACCGCCGATCTGCTCCGCGAACCCCTTGAGGGCGCGGTCGAGCGAGGACGGACCCGCCTGGTGGTCGACTGTTCGCGACTCGAATTCTGTGATTCCACCGGGCTCAATGTGCTGCTCGGTGCCCGCCTCAAGGCGGAGGCGGCCGGGGGAGGGGTCCATTTGGCCGGAATGCTGCCGATGGTGGCGAGGGTCTTCGAGATCACCGGGGCCGAGGCGGTCTTCATCGTCCATGACTCCCTCGAATCGGCGCTGGGCACCTGATCGCGGCCCGGAGCGCAGCCCCACCCGTCCCGGGTGTCGCCTGCCTCACGCATTCCGCATGGGCGAAGTGGGTGTTGTCACGATACGGCGGGGCAGGAGACATCCCGGCGAACCTCTCGTGACCCGGGCGGCCCGCACACTCTGTATGCGGCCGGTATCCGTATCGGCAGCTGCGGCCGTATCTGTATCTGTAACTGTTCAATGGCGACATGGTGAATCGGTGAGGTGAAGCGCTGATGAGCACCACCCGGCAGCATCCGCCGGGCGACCTCGGCCGGGAGCCGGAGGGCGCGGGCGACGGCGCCGACGCAGCCTCCTCCGGGCCCGTCGACCGGCGGTGGCGCACGCTGCCCCTGCGGGGGGTCAGCGGCATCGTCCCGACAGCCCGCGATTTCGCCCGTCAGGCACTGCACGACTGGGGCTGGCTCCCCGCGTCGAGCGCCGACCGGCGCGCAGCCGCCGAGGACGTCCTGCTGGTCGTCTCCGAACTGGTCACGAACGCCTGCCTGCACGCGGAAGGACCCGAGGAGCTTCGCGTCGCCTGCACCTCGAAGGTGCTGCGGGTGGAGGTCGTCGACGGCGGTGCGGGACAGCCCGCGCCGCGTACCCCGCACCGGGCGGGCCGGCCCGGCGGGCACGGCATGTTCATCGTGCAGCGGCTCTGTCTGGACTGGGGTGTCCAGCGGGTGCCGGGCGAGCCCGGCAAGACCGTATGGGCGGAGCTGGCCGCCCCCGCGTAGTCACCACCCGAACCGTCGGGCCGTGCGGCCCCCTCCTCGCCCCCGAAGAGCGCGCCGGATCGGCGCGCTCTTCGTCTTCCCTCCATACGGTCCCAGGCGTACCTTGAGCGCCCGATCTGATGTGTCGTCAGTAACTTGCGTCGGAGTGATGCGGTGCGCGGCGACTTCCGGCATGAGGGGAACTGAGGTGCCGTACCCGAAGCGAACAGCTCTCGCGCTGGCGTCCGCGCTGGCCGGCTCGGTGGTGCTGCTGGCCGCGCCCGCCGCCCATGCCACGGTCGTCGACGTCGACTACAAGTGCAAGACGCCGATCGGCGCCAAGAGCGCGGTGTCGCCCATCGACATCAAGGGCGTGAAGAGCGGCAGCAGTTACACGCTCACGATGTCCTTCCAGAAGGGCGTCTCGTCCAGCCCCGTCGAGCTGGGCAAGGGCGCCATGAAGCCCAGCGCGGTCATCCGGCTGAGCGGCGCCGAATCGGGTCAGGTCCAGGTCACGGGACCGGCGAACGCCGAGGCGATCCCGGCGAACACCCCGATCAGGATCAGTGACCTGTCGGGTACGTACACCCCGAAGAAGAGCGGCAAGGTCGGCTTCACCGCCGGAGCGCTCACCATCAAGGCGCTCGGTACGACCACGACCTGCACCCCGGGCAACAGTCCGAAGCCGTCGCTCGAACTCGATGTGACGGCGGCGGGCGGCTCGAAGGACACCTCGGAAACGACCCTCCCGAAGACCGGACCGCTCGACTCGGCGACGGCGCTCGGGACGCTCGGCGGCACGGTACTGCTGACCGGTGCGGCCGGGGTGCTGTGGTTGACCCGGCGCGGACAGCGGGCCGCGGGCTGAGCTCCACGGAGCCGCCGCGCGCCGTCCGTACGTACACGTCCGTTCTGTACGCAGCAGGGAGCCCGCCCCGATGCCACCGTTGACCGGTCACTCCGCCCGAGCCGTTCTCGCCGCCCTGCTGTGCGCTTTCGCCTGCGCCTTTTTCGCGACCCCGGCGACCGCCGCCGGGGTGAGCGGCGCGGACTGGACGGCGCGGCCCGCGGCGGGCGGTGGGACCCGGAGCGGCGAGGACGGCGGCAGACCGTACTTCTATCTGGAGGGGCTGCCCGGCACGGTGCTGCAGGACCGGCTCTCCGTCACCAACCCGGGCACCGCCCCGGTCACGGTGCGACTGCGCGGGGCGGATGCGTACAACGCCGAGGGTGGTGACTTCGCCGTACGCGGAACGAAGGACTCCACCGGGACCGGCGCCTGGCTGCGGCTCGCCGCGGACCGGGTGACCGTGCCCGCCCGTACCCGCGCCGAAGTTCCGTTCTCCGTCACCGTCCCAGCCGGTGCATTGCCGGGCGACCACCCGGGAGCGATCGTCGCCGAGAGCTCCGGGCGCTCGGTGGGCGTACGCGTTCATCTGCGGGTCGGCGGGCCCACGCTGACCGCGCTGACCGTCGAGGACGTCGGCGTGTCCGGGCGGACCATCCACTACACCCTGGTCAACCGGGGCAACGCGGCCCTCGCCCCACGCCTCGCCGTCAGCGCGGACGGGGTCTTCGGCACCCTGCTGCGGCGCGAGGCACGGAACCTGCCGGTGGACCTGCTGCCCGGACAGCGGGTGAAACTCACCGAACCGTGGCGGGACGCCCCCGCCTTCGATTCCGCCACCGTCCGGCTCCGCGTCACCGCCGCCGGCGGAGCGCACAGCGAGGCAACCGCCCCGGCGGTCTTCGTCCCCTGGGCACCGGTGACCGGCGGCGCCCTGCTGGTCCTGGCCGCGGCCGCCGCAGGCGTGTACGCGTACCGGCTCCGGCGCAGCCACCGCCGGCCACCGGGCGACGACGGCCCGGACCATGGCGACGCGGCTCGGACCACGGCAGAGAGAAGGCACTTGGTGAAGGCGGGAGCGCAATCGTGAGACGACAGACCGGACCGGCGTCCCTCCGGCGCGGCAGCCACCGGTGGGCCGCCGCGCTCCTCGTCGCGCTGCTGCCCGCCCTGCTGCTCCTGCCCGCGCCCGGCGCCCGTGCGGCGGACGGAAAGCCCGCGGTCACCCTCTCCGAGCAGCAGGCGGGCAAGGGCAGCGACATGACCGTCAAGGGCACCGGATGGCGGCCGGACACCCTGCTGATGATGCTGATCTGCGGACAGTCCGCGCCCGGCACGGGCGTCATCGGCGGCACCAACTCCTGCGCCAACGCCGATGGACGCGCCGTCACCACCGACGCCAAGGGCGCCTTCAGCAAGAAGATGCCGGTCTCCGAACCGCCCAAGCCGTGCCCCTGCGTGGTGCATGTCGCGACGGTCACCGGGGAACAAGCAGCCGCCGACGCCCGGTTCGTCGTCGCCGGACATCCCGTCGCCCCACTGCCGGAACAGACGGACGGCGGAAAGCTCGCGGTGCTCGCCACCACCCGGCTGGAGGGCGACAGCGGAATCCTCACCTGGTTCGGCGCCCCGCCCTCCCGGCAACTCGTCTTCACCGTGGGCAACCTCGGCTCGGCGCCGGTCAAGGACCCGGTCTTCCGGGTCGGCACCGCGCACGGCGTCTTCGCCCCGCAGTGGGAGGAGCGGCAGTGGCGCGGCACCATCGCGCCCGGCCGCAAGGCACAGATCGGACTGCCGGTCGAACTGACGGCGGGCGCCCACGGCGACTACCGGATCTCCCTGCGGTACGGGACGAAGACACTGGCCGAACAGCCGTGGGGGGTGGGCCGCCCCTGGGGCGTCACGCTCTTCTGGATCCTGCTCTGCGTCGTCGTACCGGCCGCGGTGTTCCGTATCGGCATGGCGATCGTCGACAAGGTGCGGCCCCGCGCCGCGTACACCCCGGCCCGCGCCGGTCGTCATCGCCATCCGCTGCCGGCCGACAGGACGGCGAAGCTCCCGAGGCTGCGCCGGGGACCGCGGACCCCGGCGACCCCCTCGACAGCGTCCGCGACAGGACCCGCCCCGGGCGCGACCACCACGGCCGCGCTGCCGTGGTTCACACCGGATTCCGCACCGTCGGAGAACAGACCCACGACGAAGGGACATTCGTGAGCACGCAACGGAGGATGAGCGCGGCCGGAGTCGCGCTGATGCTCGGCGGCGCGGGGATCCTGCTGGCCGCGAGCCCAGCCCTGGCTGCCGACGTGTCATACAGGACGGAGTGCATACCGCCGTCCATCTCCGGACTGCCTCCTGTGCAGGGCACGACCGAGGTGCGGTTGACCGCACCCGCCGAGGCAAAGGTCGGGGACAGCGTCGAGGTGGTGTGGAAGACGGTCCAGGCCGCTTCCAGGAACCCCGACGTCCTGGACCTGGAGAAGGACACGGTCAAGCCGACCGGCACCATCGAGGTCGGCGGTGCGGCCACGGGAACGCTGCGGATGGAAGGGCCACGGCAGAACCCGCCGATCCCCAGGAACAGCGCCATGATGCTGCCCGACATGAAGGGCACGCTGAAGCTGGAGAAGGCCGGTGAGATCACGCTGACGCCGGGCGCGTACAACATCAACGTGTCGAAGCCGGTCTCCACCGACACCAAGTGCTCCCCGAAGGAGACCGTTCAGCCGGGCGCGACGATCAAGGTCAGGGACGGCGGCGGTACGACGGCGGGGGGTACGACCACCGGCACGACAGCGGGTGGCTCGACCACCGGCTCCACCACGGCGGGCGGCACGACGGCGGCAGGGGGGACGACGGCGGGCACGACGGCCGGCGGTACGGGCACCGGAGGTCCTGACTCCGGCGGCACCACCGCCGGGTCGGGCGGCGGCGGTGGTCAGACCGACTTCGAGGGCAAGGAGGTGTCTGTCGCGTACGCCTGCAAGACCCCGATCGGTGACAAGAACGCCACCTCCCCGGTGAAGATCGACGCGAAGAAGAACGGCGGCAGCTTCGACCTCACGGTGAAGTTCAGCACGTCGGTCATGAACAGCCCCGCCGACATCCCGGCCGATTCGGTGAAGCCCTCCATGGAGGTCGAGCTCGGCGGAGCCGACAAGGGCACGGTCCATGTCGAGGGCCGCACCAACAAGGAGCCCATCAAGTCCGGCAAACCCATCGGGATCCCCGATCTCACGGGTACGTACAAGCCGGGCGCGAGCGGTAGGTCCACCCTCAGCCCGGGCGTGCTGACCGTGAAGGCGCTCGGCACGACGACGACCTGCACCCCGCCCGCCGGTGTCGCGGTCTCCCTGGAGCTGGACACCTCGTCCCAGCCCGGCGGGGCCGTGGGCGGCTCGGACACGGGCGGCGCCACGACCGGCGGCGGTACGGACTCCGGAGGCGGACTGGCCGAGACCGGGGCCGAGGACAACGGCACCCTGCGCGCACTCGGCCTGGTCGCTGGTACGGCGATCCTGCTGGGCGGCGCCGTGTTCACGTTCACCCCGTGGCGCAGGCTGCGCGGCACCCGGTGAGCTGAGCCGCCGGAAGCACGAAGGGCCGCCGCACCGATGATCCGGTGCGGCGGCCCTTCAGTGCTTCAGCGCTTCAGTGCCTCAGCGCACGTCGCCCATGAGCTGCTTGACCTTGTTGCGGTACATGAAGATCGCGACACCCGCGGCCGCCGCGAGGGCGGCCTGCAGAGCGACGATACCGGTGCCGTTCAGCTCGACACCCGCGATGGAGAGCAGACCCGTGGTGCAGTCACCGGCGGTGACGGCCAGGAACCAGACACCCATCATCTGGCTCGCGTACTTGGCCGGAGCCATCTTCGTGGTGACGGAGAGACCGACCGGGGACAGCGTCAGTTCGGCGATGGTCTGCACGAAGTAGATCGCGACCAGCCACATCGCGGCGGCCTTGTGACCGTCCGTGGCGATCGTCAGCGGCATCAGGAAGAGGAAGAACGACGCACCGACCAGCACCAGACCGGAGCTGAACTTCACGATCGTGCTCGGCTCCTTGCCACGCCGGTTCAGCGCCAGCCAGAAGGCGGCGAAGACCGGGGCCAGCGCCATGATCAGGACCGGGTTGACCGACTGGTACCAGGAGACCGGGAAGTCCCACCCGAGGACGCTGTTGTCGGCCGAGTTGTCGGCGAAGATCGCCAGGGTCGAACCGCCCTGGTCGTAGATCATCCAGAACATGGCGGCGGCGACGAAGAACCAGATGTAGCCGGACATCTTCGACTGCTCGGCGGCGCTGAGCTCCTTGTCGCGCTTGATGCGCGTCAGGACCGTCACCGGAATGACCAGACCCGCGATGGTGATCGGGACCAGGATCCAGTTGAGCGTGTAGACGCCGGTGACGACCGTCACGATGTAGAAGACGGCCGCGATGGCCAGCCAGATCATGCCCTTCCGCAGCGTGCCGGCGCGCTCGGCGGCCGACAGCGGCTTCGGGACGACGAGGCTGCGCTCGTTCAGGTGGCGGGTGCCGAGCAGGTACTGGGTGAGGCCCAGCCCCATGCCGACCGCGGCGAGCGCGAAGCCCAGGTGCCAGTTGACGTTCTCACCGATGGTGCCGATGACCAGCGGGGCGGCGAAGGCGCCCACGTTGATGCCCATGTAGAAGACCGTGAAGCCACCGTCGCGGCGCGGGTCGTCCGGTCCGTCGTAGAGGTGGCCGACCATCGTGGAGATGTTGGACTTCAGCAGACCGGAGCCGAGGGCGACGAGTCCGAGACCGGCGAAGAAGGTGCCCTGCGTGGGCAGCGCCAGCGCCAGGTGGCCGATCATGATGACCGTGCCGGCGACGGCGACCGTCTTGCGGGGGCCCCAGACACGGTCGCCGAACCAGCCGCCGGGCATCGCGAGCAGGTACACCAGCGACACGTAGACCGAGTAGATCGCCGTGGCCGTGGCGGGGTTCATGTGAAGCCCGTTGGGAGCTATCAGGTAGAGGGGAAGCAGGGCCCTCATGCCGTAGTAGCTGAAGCGCTCCCACATCTCGGTCATGAAGAGAGTGGCCAGGCCGCGGGGGTGGCCGAAGAAGGTCTTCTCGGAGCCAGCCGTGCCGGCGGAGTCCTTCGTCAGGCTGGACGCCATGGTCGATCCTTGCTTGCTCGGGACGCGACGCCTCGTGAGCGTGACGCGCCCGGTGGGGGGAGGCCGGCACCGACGCGGCAAACGCCCCACCCCTCACGCCTGAGAAGGGATTCGCTCCGGACTCCGCACGCTGTGCGGAGCGGGTACCGGAGTCGGGGGACCAGCTGCATCGGGATCCACGCCCGGCGCACATCCTTGCGCTCCGGGCCCGGCCACAGGTCATTCACTGAAGTCAGGGCTGGCAGTTACCAGCCCGTGCACAAAAGAGACCCTTGGCGCTTAAAGCTGCCCAAAGGTCTTTGAGTAGTGCAACAGGCGTCGAGTCACCATACGACACCACGGTGGCCGATATGAAAGGACTTGAGACATGGATCACAGGTTCTGGTGCAACCAAATCGCGTATTCCAAGGCGGCCCTCCGAATTGGGACGCAGACCTACAGGCCTTGTGGATCACCTCCCGGTGGCCGCCCCATGCGGACTACCATCACTCCATGACCCGTGTACTGCTCGCCGAGGACGACGCTTCCATCTCGGAGCCGCTGGCCCGCGCCCTGCGTCGGGAGGGTTACGAGGTCGAGGTCCGCGAAGACGGTCCGACCGCTCTCGACGCCGGCCTCCGGGGCGACATCGACCTGGTCGTGCTCGACCTGGGCCTGCCCGGGATGGACGGCCTCGAAGTAGCCCGACGGCTCCGCGCCGAGGGCCACGCCGCGCCGATCCTCGTGCTCACCGCCCGCGCCGACGAGGTGGACACCGTCGTCGGCCTGGACGCCGGAGCCGACGACTACGTCACCAAGCCGTTCCGCCTGGCCGAACTCCTCGCCCGGGTCCGGGCGCTGCTCCGGCGCGGTGCCACCGACCAGGCCCCGCAGCCCGCCACGCACGGGGTGCGGATCGACGTCGAATCGCACCGGGCCTGGATGGGAGACGAGGAGCTCCAGCTCACCGCGAAGGAGTTCGACCTGCTGCGGGTCCTGGTCCGCGACGCCGGCCGGGTCGTCACCCGCGACCAGTTGATGCGCGAGGTCTGGGACACCACCTGGTGGTCGTCCACGAAGACGCTCGACATGCACATCTCCTGGCTCCGCAAGAAGCTCGGCGACGACGCGGCCAACCCTCGCTACATCGCGACCGTCCGGGGCGTCGGCTTCCGGTTCGAGAAGAGCTGACGTACAGAAACAGTCATGCGCCGCCGACTGATCAACTCCACGCTCGCCGTGGTGCTCGTGGTGATCGCCGTCTTCGGCGTCTCCCTCGTCATCGTCGAGACCCGCACCATCAGCCACAGCGCCCAGGAGAGTGTCGACTCCGAGGCGCTGCGGCTGATCAGCGTGGTCGAGAGCCGGCTCCTCGGGGCGGAACGGATCAACCCCGGGGTGCTGGCCCAACAGGTCGCCCACAACCGGTACGCCCTGGTCGAGATCCCCGGCCGCACCCCCATCACAGTGGGCACGCGTCCCACCGGCAGTGTGATCAGAAGCACGGCGAAGGGGGAGCAGGGCGAGAAGGTCACCGTCGAGGAGTCCAGCTCCGCCGTCACCGGCGAGGTCGGGCGCACGCTCCTGATCATCGGCGCGGTGGCGCTGCTCGCGATCGTCTCCGCGGTGCTCCTCGCCGTACGCCAGGCCAACAAACTGACCTCGCCGCTCACCGATCTCGCCGAGACCGCGGAACGCCTGGGCTCCGGTGACCCGCGGCCGCGCCACAAGCGGTACGGGGTGCCGGAGCTGGACCGGGTCGCGGACGTCCTCGACTCCTCCGCCGAACGGATCGCCCGGATGCTGACCGCGGAACGCCGGCTCGCAGCCGATGCCTCCCACCAGCTCCGCACGCCGCTGACCGCGCTCTCCATGCGGATCGAGGAGATCTCCGTCACCGACGACCCGGACACGGTGAAGGAGGAGGCGAACTTCGCCCTCACTCAGGTCGAGCGCCTCACCGACGTGGTGGAGCGGCTGCTGACCAACGCCCGCGACCCGCGCACCGGCTCGGCGGTCGTCTTCGACCTCGACGAGGTCGTCAAGCAGCAGATCGAGGAGTGGCGCCCCGCCTACCGCGGCGAGGGCCGCGCCATCGTCCGCTCCGGCAAACAGGGCCTGCGGGCCGTCGGCACGCCGGGCGCGGTCGCCCAGGTGCTGGCCGCACTGATCGAGAACTCACTGATGCACGGCGGCGGCACGGTGGCCCTGCGCACCCGGGTCACCGGCAACCAGGCGGTCATCGAGGTGACGGACGAGGGCCCCGGCGTCCCGCCCGATCTGGGCGCCAGGATCTTCGAGAGGACGATCAGCGGCCGCAACTCGACGGGAATCGGCCTCGCGGTCGCCCGCGACCTGGCCGAGGCGGACGGCGGTCGCCTGGAACTGCTCCAGCAGCAACCGGCGGTCTTCGCCCTGTTCCTGAGCCGGGTGGCCCGCAGCCGCGAGGAACCGGAACGACCGGTCCGCTGAATCGAGCCCGCCGAGGGGAGACCGAGGGCGAAGCGGCAATCGGACGCCCCCGCTGCCTCAACGCCGTACGGGCTCCGCCGACTCTGCCGCCACCCGCTCCGCGGCCCCGCGCCCCTGTGCCACCACGCCTACGCCGTCTTTGGCAGGCAGCGCCTTGAACACCCAGCTCCGGTAGGACCAGAACCGGAACAGCGTCGCCATCCCGATTCCCAGGATCTTGAAGACGTTGCTCTGGACCGGGCCGTTCCACCCGAACCCGTACGTCGCCGTGTACAGCACACCGTTCTCGATCGCCGCACCCACCACGCTGAACAGCAGGAACAGCGTCAGTTCCCGGGTCCGCCCGGTCTTGTCACGGTCCCGGTACGTCCAGTAGCGGAAACCCACGTAGTTGAAGAGGATGGCGACGAACGTGGCCAGCAGACTGGCCCGGACCACTTGAAGGTTCGTGGTGTGCCACAGCAGGTTGGACACCGCCACGTTGACCAGCAGGCCCATCGCACCGACCATGCCGAACTTGGCGACCTCCCGGGCCAGCGCATCCAGCCGGGTCCGTAGTACGCCCCGTTCGTTCATGGTGATGGCTCAGCCCCGTCCGTGGATTCGGTCAACCTGGTCATGCTATCCAGGCCTCCTATGAGATTCCTGTGAGCATCCATCGAGGCGTGGCGAGCCTGTGACACGGAGCCTTCGGCCGCCGCCCCCAGGGGCATCGTCCGGCGGTCCCGGGGACGCCCGATACCCTGGAGGCGTGACGTTCCCGGTAGTCGGCATGGTCGGCGGCGGTCAGCTCGCCCGTATGACCCACGAGGCGGGCATCCCCCTCGGCATCAAATTCAAGCTCCTCAGCGACACCCCTCAGGACTCGGCGGCCCAGGTGGTGAGCGAAGTCGTCATCGGCGACTATCGCGACCTGGACACGCTGCGCGCCTTCGCACGGGGTTGTGACGTGATCACCTTCGATCACGAGCACGTCCCGACCGAGCATCTGCAGGCCCTGGAGGCAGACGGCATTCGGGTACGCCCCGGCCGCGACGCGCTGATGCACGCCCAGGACAAGGGGGTGATGCGCGCGAAGCTCAGCGAGATCGGCGCGCCCTGCCCCCGCCACCGCATCGTGACGGACCCGGCGGACGCCGCGGCGTTCGCGGCCGAGGTCGGTGGCTTCCCCGTCATTCTGAAGACGGTCCGCGGCGGCTACGACGGCAAGGGCGTCTGGGTGGTCCGCTCCGAGGCGGACGCGGCCGACCCGTTCCGGGCGGGTGTCCCGGTCCTCGCCGAGGAGAAGGTCGACTTCGTACGGGAGCTGGCGGCCAATATTGTCCGCTCGCCCCACGGCCAGGCAGTCGCCTACCCGGTGGTCGAGTCCATCCAGGTCGACGGCGTCTGCGATACGGTCATCGCCCCGGCCCCCGAGCTGAGCGAGCAGCTCGCCGGCGAGGCCCAGCAGCTGGCCCTGCGGATCGCCGCCGAGCTCGGTGTCGTCGGCCACCTCGCCGTCGAACTCTTCGAGACCCGCAAGGACGACGGGACTCCCGGCATACTCGTCAACGAGCTCGCGATGCGCCCCCACAACTCCGGGCACTGGACCCAGGACGGCGCGATCACCTCCCAGTTCGCCAACCACGTCCGGGCCGTTCTCGACCTGCCGCTCGGCGACCCGCGCCCGCGCGCCACCTGGACGGTCATGTGCAACGTCCTCGGCGGCGACTACCCGGACATGTACCAGGCGTACCTGCACTGCATGGCCCGCGACCCGCAGCTCAAGATCCACATGTACGGCAAGGACGTGAAGCCCGGCCGCAAGGTCGGACACGTCAACACCTACGGCGACGACCTGGCGGACGTGCGTGAGCGCGCCCGGCACGCGGCCGACTACCTGCGAGGAACGATCACCGAATGACTTCCCCCGCCTCCGCCGCACCGGTCGTCGGCATCGTCATGGGTTCGGACTCCGACTGGCCCGTCATGGAAGCAGCGGCCAAGGCCCTCGACGAGTTCGAGATCCCGTACGAGGTCGACGTCGTCTCCGCCCACCGCATGCCGCACGAAATGATCGCGTACGGGGAGAACGCCGCGGACCGCGGCCTCAAGGCGATCATTGCGGGCGCGGGCGGCGCAGCCCACCTGCCCGGCATGCTCGCGTCGGTCACCCCGCTGCCCGTCATCGGCGTCCCGGTTCCGCTGAAGTACCTGGACGGCATGGACAGCCTGCTGTCCATCGTGCAGATGCCGGCCGGTGTGCCCGTCGCGACGGTGTCGGTCGGCGGTGCGCGCAACGCGGGTCTGCTCGCCGCCCGTATCCTCGCCGCCCACGACAGCGAGCTGCTGGCCCGCATGCGGGAGTTCCAGCAGGAGCTGAACGACCAGGCGACCGAGAAGGGCAAGCGGCTGCGCAGCAAGGTCGAGGGCAGCGACTCCTTCGGCTTCGGCAAGTAGCCTCGGCAAGCAGACACAGCGGACAACGAGCGGAAGCGGGCGACCATGGCGGATCAGATCACGGACCACTCCGGGGACCACCTCGCACAGGCTGCGGAACTCCTCGCCGAGTACCCGGTCGTCGACGGTCACAACGATCTGCCCTGGGCACTTCGCGAACAGGTCGGGTACGACCTGGACGCCCGCGACATCGCCACCGACCAGTCCGCCCACCTCCACACCGACATCGGGCGGCTGCGCGCCGGTGGCGTCGGCGCGCAGTTCTGGTCCGTCTACGTACGGTCCGACATGGCGGGCGACGAAGCCGTCAGCGCCACCCTCGAACAGATCGACGTGGTCGCCGAGCTGCTGGACCGCTACCCCGCGGACCTGCGGCGCGCCCTGACCGCCGACGACATGGAGACGGCCCGCACCGAGGGCCGGATCGCCTCCCTGATGGGCGCCGAGGGCGGTCACTCCATCAACAACTCGCTGGGCACCCTGCGCGCACTGCACGCCCTCGGCGTCCGCTACATGACGCTCACCCACAACGACAACATCGCGTGGGCGGACTCGGCGACGGACGAGCCCGGCGTCGGCGGTCTCTCGCCGTTCGGCCATGAGGTCGTACGGGAGATGAACCGCACCGGCATGCTGGTCGACCTCTCCCATGTGGCGGCCACGACGATGCGCGACGCGCTCGCCACCTCCACCGCGCCGGTGATCTTCTCGCACTCCTCGTCGCGGGCGGTCTGCGACCACCCGCGCAACATCCCCGACGACGTCCTCGCGCAGCTCCCGGCCAACGGCGGCATCGCCATGGCGACCTTCGTACCGAAGTTCGTCCTCCCGGAAGCCGTCGCCTGGACCCGGGCCGCGGACGAGAACATGCGCGCCCACGGCCTGCACCACCTCGACACCACCGCGCAGGCCATGAAGATCCACGCCGCCTTCGAGGCGGCCAACCCGCGCCCGATGGCCACCGTGGCGACGATCGCCGACCACCTCGACCACATGCGCGAGGTCGCCGGGATCGACCACATCGGCATCGGCGGCGACTACGACGGCACCGCCTTCCTCCCCGAGGGCCTCCAGGACGTCGCGGGCTACCCGAACCTGATCGCGGAGCTGTTCGGCCGCGGCTGGTCGAGCGCCGATCTCGCCAAGCTCACCTGGCAGAACGCGGTACGGGTGCTGCGCGACGCCGAGGCCGTCGCCCGCGACCTGCGGACGCGACGCGGCCCGTCCCACGCCACGATCGAGCAGCTGGACGCCCAGGCCGGCTGAGCATCCGGAACCGAAAGTGCGGGGCGCCCCGAGGGCGCCCCGCACTCTTTACTCTTTCGGTCCGCTTACTCTTTCGGTCCGCGCGCGAACAGCCCCTTCAGCACGCACACAGACAGAACGGGTGCCCCGCGGGATCCGCGTACACCCGGAAGGTCCGCTCCCGGTCCGCCGCGTCCAGCACGGTCGCGCCCAGCGCGAGCACCTCCTTCTCCGCAGCGTCCAGATCCGGGACGGTCAGATCCAGGTGGAACTGCTGCGAACCGTCCGGACGCGGCCACCGCGGCGGCACGAAACCGGGCGCGGCCTGGAACGCGAGCGGCGTGGCCGCTCCGCCGGTCAGCTCCACCCAGTCCTCGCCGCCGTCCTCGACCTTTCCGCCGAGCAGCCCGGCGTAGAACCCGGCGAGCGCGACGGGGTCGGGACAGTCCAGAACGACAGCGCCCAGTGTGGCGACAGCCATGACACTTCCTCCTTCGAGCAGGGACAGTCTTCGAGCAGAAGTGTGGTTACCTCTACGTCGCTTCAACAGGTAACCGTTACCGCATACTGCCGCACTGGAGGTAACGTCGCAACCATGAATGAGAAGGAATCCGCACCCGGTGGACTCGCGCTGATCGAGGCCCTGGTCAACACACTGGACATCGAGACCGGTGCGGACACCCTCGACACAGCGGACGGGCGCGCCACCCTCTCTCTCGCCGAGTCCGAGGTCCCGGACGCGCGCGTGCTGCGCGAGGCGCTCCGTACCGTCTGCCTCGCCCATGCCGGCCACCGCCCGCCGGACGGCGCCGCCGCGCCCCCGCTCGACCGGCTGCTCGCCGAAGCGCCCCTGCGCGTCACCGTGGACGCGGCGGGCGTCGCGTCACTGCGGCCCGCGGCGGAACCGGCCGGCCTGACCGCCCGTGTGGCGGCGGCCATCGCCACCGCGGCGGCCGACGGCACCTGGGCCCGGCTCAAGGCATGCGAGGCCGAAGACTGCCAGTGGGCGTACTACGACCGCAGCCCGGCGGGGCGCCGCCGCTGGTGCTCCATGTCGGTGTGCGGCGCCCGCGCCAAGATGCGCACCTACCGCGCGAAGCGCGGCTGAGGTCTTCCGGAAGGAAGGCCCGGGATCGTCAGGCCTTCGGGCGCCCCATCGCCCGGTACGTCCAGCCCGCCTCGCGCCACAGCGCGCTGTCCAGCGCGTTGCGGCCGTCCAGAATGATCCGGTGCGCGGCGGCCTCCCCCAGCGTCGCCAGGTCCAGCTCGCGGAACTCGCGCCACTCCGTCAGGTGCAGCACCACGTCCGCGCCGCGCACCGCGTCCAGCGCCGACTCGGCATACCCGAGCGTCGGGAAGAGCAGCCGGGCGTTGTCCATGCCCTTCGGGTCGTAGACGGTGACCTGGCCGCCCTGGAGATGGATCTGCCCGGCCACGTTCAGGGCCGGCGAGTCGCGTACGTCGTCCGAGTCCGGCTTGAACGTCGCACCCAGCACCGCCACCCGCTTGCCGAGGAACGAGCCCCCGCCCACGGCCTCCCGGGCCAGCTCCACCATGTGACCGCGGCGCCGCATGTTGATCGAGTCGACCTCACGGAGGAAGGTCAGCGCCTGGTCCGCGCCCAGCTCACCGGCGCGCGCCATGAAGGCCCGGATGTCCTTCGGCAGACACCCGCCGCCGAAGCCGATCCCGGCCCGCAGGAACTTGGCTCCGATCCGCTCGTCGTGACCGATCGCCTCGGCCAGCTTCACCACATCACCGTCGGCGGCCTCGCAGACCTCCGCCATCGCGTTGATGAAGGAGATCTTGGTCGCCAGGAACGAGTTCGCCGAGGTCTTCACCAGTTCCGCGGTCGGGAAGTCCGTCACCACGAACGGCGAGCCCTCCGCGACCGGCACCGCGTACACCTCGCGCAGCAGCTTCTCGGCCCGCTCGCTCTCCACGCCGACGACGATCCGGTCCGGGTGCAGGGTGTCCTTCACGGCGAAGCCCTCGCGCAGGAACTCCGGGTTCCAGGCCAGCTCCGCGTCCGCGCCCGCCGGCGCCAGCTCCGCCAGCCGCGCCGCGAGCCGTGCCGCCGATCCGACCGGCACGGTCGACTTCCCGACGACCAGGGCGGGCCGGGTCAGATGCGGCGCCAGCGACTCGAAGGCGCTGTCGACGTAGCTCATGTCGCAGGCGTACTCGCCGTGCTTCTGCGGAGTGTTCACGCAGACGAAGTGGACGTCGCCGAAGTCCGCCACCTCTTCCCACGAGGTGGTGAACCGCAGCCGCCCGGTGGATCCCTCGATGCCCGCGACGTGCTTGTGGAGCAACTCCTCCAGTCCTGGCTCGTACATCGGGACCCGGCCGCTGCTGAGCATCTCGATCTTCTCGGGCACGACATCGAGACCGAGGACTTCGAAGCCCAGTTCCGCCATGGCCGCGGCGTGGGTGGCGCCGAGGTAGCCGGTGCCGATCACAGTGATCCTGAGGGCCATGGAGTGCTCCTGAGAGATGCGGACAGACATGCGGTGAACGAGCATAGTCGTGCCTCTGAAGGCAGGGTTTTACGGGCTCGGGGGACCCCTGTCGCGAAGCTCACGTGCAGCGCGCATAGGCCTTTGTGCGCCAGGCACCTAAAATTGGGTTACTTAACGGTAGTTAGCATCCCTGGGGGAGTGAGAGTCTTGACGGGTTCCACCGATTTCGACCTGTACCGTCCGGCTGAGGAGCACGACATGCTCCGCGAGACGGTCCGTGCGCTCGCCGAGGCGAAGATCGCCCCGTTCGCTGCGGCGGTCGACGAGGAGGCCCGCTTCCCGCAGGAGGCGCTGGACGCCCTGGTCGCCTCCGAGCTGCAGGCCGTGCACGTCCCCGAGGAGTACGGCGGCGCCGGTGCAGACGCCCTCGCCACTGTGATCGTGATCGAGGAGGTGGCCCGCGTCTGCGCCTCCTCCTCCCTGATCCCGGCCGTGAACAAGCTGGGCTCGCTCCCGCTGATCCTCTCCGGCTCCGAGGCGCTGAAGAAGAAGTACCTCGGCCCGCTCGCCAAGGGCGACGCGATGTTCTCGTACTGCCTCTCCGAGCCCGACGCGGGCTCCGACGCCGCCGGCATGAAAACCAAGGCCGTCCGCGACGGCGACTTCTGGGTCCTCAACGGCGTGAAGCGCTGGATCACCAACGCGGGCGTCTCCGAGTACTACACGGTGATGGCCGTCACCGACCCGACCAAGCGCTCCAAGGGCATCTCGGCCTTCGTCGTGGAGAAGTCGGACGAGGGCGTCTCCTTCGGCGCCCCGGAGAAGAAGCTCGGCATCAAGGGCTCCCCGACCCGCGAGGTCTACTTCGACAACGTCCGTATCCCTGCCGACCGCATGATCGGCGAGGAGGGCACCGGCTTCGCCACGGCGATGAAGACCCTGGACCACACCCGCATCACGATCGCGGCCCAGGCCCTCGGTATCGCGCAGGGCGCCCTCGACTACGCCAAGGGCTATGTTCAGGAGCGCAAGCAGTTCGGCAAGCCGATCGGCGACTTCCAGGGCGTCCAGTTCATGCTCGCCGACATGGCGATGAAGCTGGAGGCGGCCCGCCAGCTCACCTACTCCGCCGCCGCCAAGTCCGAGCGCCTCGACAGCGACCTCACCTTCTTCGGCGCTGCGGCCAAGTGCTTCGCCTCCGACGTCGCGATGGAGATCACCACGGACGCGGTCCAGCTGCTCGGCGGCTACGGCTACACGCGGGACTACCCGGTGGAGCGGATGATGCGCGACGCCAAGATCACGCAGATTTATGAAGGCACGAACCAGGTTCAGCGGATCGTCATGGCGAGGAACCTGCCGTAGCGGTTATTGCCTTGGCGTCCGGCCCCCGATGTGCACATCGGGGGCCGGACGTGTGTATGCGGCCAAGAGGCTGCGCGAGACGGGCCGGCCGGGCCGTAGCCGGCGGGGCGGCGGTTACTCCATCAGAGGTTGAGCAAGAACGGCATGCACGTCGGAAGTGGGGCACGGATGAGCGTGGATGGGACCGGTGCGGAGCGCGGGGACGGCGGGGCGGATGAGCCCGGCTGGGACGTCGTCTGACACGGTCCACGTCCGCGACTCCAAGAACGCCGGTGGCCCTCGATCCGCCGTACGGCTTGCCGCGTGGGCGGAGTTCGTGACGTACGCGTCCAGGAGCTGAGGCCTGTGCACCCGTGGTCTGAGCCCGGTTGATCCGGGCATCGGGGCACGGTGTTGGACGATTGGGGCACTCTCACCTGCGGCGGACAGCGGCGGGGCAGGGCCCGCAGCGGATCGTAACGTTGGCGTCCCATGGCGTACCTTCCCCTTCCATGACCGACATCACCGCACTCACCGGCCTGTTCACCGCGCTCGGTGCCGACGACGCGGAGGGCTGGGCCGAATCCGAGGCCGAGGAGAACATTCCGCAGCTCGCCCGCTACCGGTTCCTGCGGATGGTCTGGCAGGACATTGACGGGTGGAGTACGGCGGCGCCCGACTGGGTCGAGGCCTACCGGAAGGACGGGCTCGCCGCTGGCGCCGTCGAACGGGCGCTGGCCCTCGGTCTGACCCCCGGCGACCTGGGGGAGATAGCCCGTGAGGTAGCGAAGGAGACCGCGTTCGGCCTTCTCTACGGACTGGCCGACCCGGCGGACGGCGACCTTCCGGCCGAGATCGAACAGAAGCTGCCCGGCTGGTGTCTGGCCGAGCTGACACCGCAGGGCGAGCCAACCGGACGGATTCTGGACGCGCTGTACGAGGACCTGGACGAGGTCGAGCCGCAAGGGCCCGCCGGAGGCGTGTGATGACCGCGTTCGACGTGAGCGAGCGGCGGATCCGGGCCGGGCATGACGCGGGGCCCGTACGGCGAACCGTCCGGGCCCCGCGTCCGCCTGCCGTCAGTTACCGGAGACGGTGACCTTCTCGTCGTTGTTGAGCTGCTCCACCAACTGCTTGACCTTGGCCTTGTCCCAGACCAGGTTCCCGTGCGTGGAGCCGGAGATCGGCATGTTCATGGACTTGCCGTCGCCGCCCGTGACGCCCTTCATTGCGAAGAACATGTTGCCCAGGTTCCACAGCGACATGTCCTTGTCGACGATCAGAGTGTCGAGACCGGCGCCCATCGTGGGGTACAGCTTGAACGGGTTGAGGATCGTGGACGGTGTCGCCGTCTGGCTCGCCAGCGCCGCGAGGAACTTCTGCTGGTTCTTCGTACGGTCCAGGTCGCTGCCCGCGAAGGCGTACCGGGTCCGCACGAAGGCGAGGGACTGCTCGCCGTTGAGGGTCTGCTTGCCGGCCTGGAAATCGGCGCCGGAGTTCTTGTCCTTGAACGCCTTGGGGATGTCGAGCTCCACCCCACCGATCGCGTCGACGATCTTGGCGAAGCCGCCGAAGCCGATCTCGACGTAGTGGTCGATGTGCAGCCCGGTGTTGAACTCGACGGTACGGACCAGCAGTTCGGGTCCGTCCTCGGCGTATGCGGCGTTCAGCTTGGTGAAGCGGCCGCGGCCCGGGTAGAGCTTGCCGGAGTCGGAGCCCTTGTACGAGGGGATCTCGACGTTCGAGTCGCGCGGCAGCGAAACCAGCGTCGGGCCGTTCGAGCCGTCGTGCAGGATCATCATCGAGTCGGTCCGCTTGCCCTCGGCCGAGCCGGTGTGGAGCCTCTTCTTGTCCTCGGCCGTCATGCCCGCGCGGCTGTCGGAGCCGACGATCAGATAGTTGGTGCCGTCGCCCTGGTGCGGTCGCTCGATCACCTTGGAGAGGTCGACCTCACGCTTGAGCTTGGAGTCGGCCCAGAAGTACGTGCCGATGGAGACGGCCAGCACCACGACCACGAGGGTCAGGGCGCCTATCTTTATCCGGCGGCGCCAGTCCGGCGCCGGCCTCCCCTGGACGTAACCGCCGTCACCCCGGCCGCCGCCGTGACCGTAGCCACCGCCGTTGCCGCCGCCGTAGACCTGCCCCGTGTTGTAACCGCCGCCGTACCCTGCGCCGTCGTCATAGCCGCCGGAGTACTGCGGTGCCTCGGGCTGACGCTGTCGCGGCGCCGTCGGTCGCTGCTGAGGCGGCGCGGGACGCTGCTGAGGCGGCGCGGGGCGCCGCTGGACGTGCCGCATGACACGGGCGCTCTCGGGCTGGGCGCTGTCACTGCCCCGCCCGTAGTGGTCGTTGCGGTCGTCGTCGGTCCACCCACCGGGCCTGTCGCTCATGCGGTCCAGTGTGCAGTCCGGGCGTGCCCGTATTACAGGGGGTGTGAGATATCGGCCCGGGGCTGTTGCGAAGCTGATGCAATGTCCGCGGCCCAGGACCCCCCGCATAAGGTGGACGGTATGACAGATCAGGCCTCACGCCCGGAGGGCGACATTCCGGGCAAGTCGACTGCGGCGTCCCGGACCACCCTCAGCCACATCATGACCGGCAGCGACACCAATCTGCTGGGTACGGTGCACGGCGGCGTGATCATGAAACTGGTCGACGACGCGGCGGGCGCCGTGGCCGGCCGGCACTCCGGCGGACCCGCGGTCACGGCCTCGATGGACGAGATGGTCTTCCTGGAGCCGGTCCGCGTCGGTGACCTTGTTCACGTCCGTGCCCAGGTGAACTGGACCGGCCGTTCCTCGATGGAGGTCGGTGTCCGGGTCATGGCCGAGCGGTGGAACGAATCGACCCCGGCCCAGCAGGTCGGCAGCGCGTATCTGGTGTTCGCGGCGGTCGACGGGGACGGCAAGCCGCGCCCCGTACCGCAGGTGATACCCGAGACGGAGCGCGACAAGCGGCGTTACCAGGAGGCGCAGATCCGGCGTACGCACCGGCTGGCCCGGCGCCGCGCGATCAAGGAACTGCGCGAGAAGCGCGCGGCGGACGGCATCGAGGACTGACGGCGGGGCGCCCTCCCCGGCAGCCCCGGGCGGGCCACCGCCCCGGGGCTCCGCCGGCGGAGCGCCTCGTTACGGGCACGCCACCTGGTCGCCCGTGACCGCGGCGAACGCGCCCCGGTGCGTGTCCTCGGCCCGTACCCGCTCGACCTTGCCGAAGTCCGCTCCCGTCGTCACCTTCATCGTCGCGCCCTGCCCCTTGACTGCCCGCAGCTCGGCCCCCGGCAGCGCCGCCGCCAGCGACTTCGCCGACTGGTCCCACCTCGGGTCGTACTCGACCAGGGTGTGTTTCAGTTGCCGCGGTGCCCCGTTGAGCGGGGCCCGTGTCGTACGGAAGCCGGTGGCGCGCAGGGCGTCGTCGGCCGTCCTGCCGAGGCCGTCCATCGGGGTCCCGTTGTAGACCTGGACCCGGATCTGCTGCGGCGCGACATCGACGGTCTTCGCGGCTGCCTGCTCCGGCCGCTTCACCGCGAGGGGCTTGTCGTCACGCAGCGCCTGGAAAAGCTTGGTCGACTTCTCCGGATCCCACTTGACCGTCGAGCCGATGCCCTTGACCGGATAGGAGGGATCGCTGATCGGTACGGAGGTGAACTCCGACGACGCCGCGGTGAAGCCGCGCATCGCCTGGCCGAGGTCCAGCATCTGCTCCGTGCCGAACCCCTTGTCGGCCCGGACCGAATGGAGCATCGTCGAGGCGATGTCCCGGAACTTCACCGGGTTCAGCAGCACACCGCTGCTGGTCGTCTGGTTGATCAGCGAGGCGAGAAACCTCTGCTGGCGCTGGATCCGGCCCAGGTCCGCGGCCCCGTCGACATGGCGCGAGCGCACGTACTGGAGCGCCTGCCCGCCGTTCAGCCGGTGGGTGCCTGCGGCGAGATCGAGACCGGTGTACGAGTCCTTCATCGGCCGGGTGGTGCAGATCTGCACCCCGCCCAGGGTGTCGACCGTCTTCATGAAGCTGGTGAAGTCGACCTCCAGATAGTGGTCGATCTTGATGCCGGTCATGTCCTCGACGGTCTGCACGGTCAGATTCGGCCCGCCCTCCGCGTAGGCGGCGTTCAGCTTCACCGGGTGGGCGGCGTGCTCGGCGCCGGTGTTCCGGTCGCGGTGTTCCGGGATCTCGGCGTAGCTGTCGCGCGGCAGGGAGACGATGCTCGCGCGTTCCTTGTCCGCCGACAGATGCACCAGCATGATCGTGTCGGTGCAGTAGCAGGGCGCACCGCCCAGCCGGTACTTCTTCTTCTCGTCCTTGCTGATGCTCTCGCGGCCGTCGGTGCCGACGAGCAGCAGATTCGTGCCGTTCCCGGCCCGCGGTCGGTTCTTCATGTCCTTGAACGGGTCGATGCGGTCGATCCCGGTCTCCAGATTGGTCACCACCGCGTGACCGATCCCGCCGGCGCCGAGCACCAGCACGGACAGACCGGTCGCGACCCGCATGCCCCAGCGGGGCCTCTCGTCCTGCTTTCTCGGCCTGAGCTGCGGGGGAGCGGCGCGGGGGCGCGGCGGACAGGGGGAGCGGTGCGGTGTGGGCACGGGGGGACCTCCGCGGTGCAAGGGGGATCGTTCGCACAGTAGGCCCGTACGATCTCCATACCGGGAAGCGGCCTTGCGGCGCGCGCCCGGGTCCCCCATTCGCGGTAACGTGGCGGCCGAAACGCCGCCTCCTGGGGTGAGAACCCCCGGCGCCCCGAGGACCCCCCGAGGACCACATGTCTGCCGCGCAGTACCCCGCCGTCTCCGTGATCATGCCGGTGCTCAATGAGGAACGCCATCTCAGGAACTCCGTCCGGCACATCCTGGAGCAGGAGTACGCCGGCGAGATGGAGGTCGTGATCGCGCTCGGCCCGTCCACGGACCGTACGGACGAGATCGCTGCCGAGCTGGTACGGGAGGACTCCCGGGTCCACACCGTGCCGAACCCGACCGGCCGTACCCCGGCAGCGCTCAACGCTGCGATCAAGGCCTCCTCGCACCCCATCGTGGTGCGGGTCGACGGCCACGGCATGCTCTCGCCGAACTACATCGCGACCGCCGTCCGCCTCCTGGAGGAGACCGGCGCACAGAACGTCGGCGGCATCATGCACGCCGAGGGCGAGAACGCCTGGGAGGACGCCGTCGCCGCGGCCATGACATCGAAGATCGGCGTCGGCAACGCGGCCTTCCACACCGGCGGCCAGGCGGGCCCGGCCGAGACCGTCTACCTCGGCGTGTTCCGCCGCGAGGCGCTGGAGAAGGCGGACGGGTACAACGTGGAGTTCATCCGCGCCCAGGACTGGGAGCTGAACTTCCGGATCCGCGAGGCGGGCGGACTGATCTGGTTCTCGCCGGAGCTGAAGGTGCAGTACCGGCCGCGTCCCTCGGTGAAGGCGCTGGCCAAGCAGTACAAGGACTACGGCCGCTGGCGCCATGTCGTCGCCCGCTACCACTCCGGCTCGATCAACCTGCGCTACCTCGCCCCGCCGACCGCGGTCTGCGCGATCGCGGCGGGCCTCGTGGTCGGCGCGGCCGTCACCCCGTGGGCGTTCGTCGTCCCGGCCGGCTATGTCGCCGCCATCGTCGCCGGGTCCCTCCCGGCGGGCAAGGGCCTGTCGCTGAAGGCGCGGGCCCAGATCCCGGTGGCTCTCGCGACGATGCACATGTCATGGGGGTTCGGCTTCCTGACCAGCCCGCGCTCGCTGGCGAAGAAGGTCATGGCCAGCCGGCGCCCGGCCGTCACCGTATAGCCGCCGACACGGTGTGGGGGCCTTCCGATGAGTCGGAAGGCCCCCACCGTGCGTTGTGCCCGGTCCGGCGCTACCAGCCGAAGCCCGGCTGGATGTCCATGCAGGCCGTTTCGTCGTCGCCGTTCAGGGCGCGGGCGCTCTCCGGAGTCTTCTCCGCGGCGCTCGGCGCGGAGTAGTCCCCGTCCTCGCGCCAGTCGGCCCCCACGGTCAGCGTGATGCCCGAGACATCGGTCGACTTCTTCACCGCCGTCAGCGGGATACCGAGCGCCTTGGCGACGGCCTGGGCATTGCCCTCCATGTCCACGCTGGGGAAGAGTACCCCGGTGCGTGCCGTCGCTTCGGTGTGCTGGGTGTCGACCTCGGCCTGGGTGAAGCCCTTGCCGGTCAGCAGTTCCTGGACCGCCGTGGCGCGGCCCTTGACCGGGTACTCGGTGTCGGTGCGCGTTCCGTTGCGGACGCTGACCGGGATCTCGGCGACGGGCGACGTGGGCTCCTTGGCCGTAGGGGCCTTGCGCTTGGACGCCTTGCCGTCGAGCGGGACGTCGTCGCGGACCATCTGGAACAGCTGATCGGCGTCGACGGGCATGGGGAACACCCGGCCCTTGTTCACACCCGTTCCGTAGACGTTCGGCATCGTCGTCATCGTGATGCGCTTGGTGGGCGCCTTTTTGAGCTCGCCCGCGAGGTCGTACAGCTTCTTGACCGTGTCGAGGCCCTTGTCGACCGTCAGCGCCTTGGTCGCCGCCTCGGCGAGGTCCATCAGCTTGCCCGGGTCGGTGAGCTTGGTTCCCTTGCGCAGCTCACGGACCATCGAGTTCATGTACATGTGCTGGGCGTGGGTGCGGCCGAGGTCGGTGCCGTCCTCGAAGCCGTAGCGGGTCCGCAGCCACTGGAGGGCCTGCTTGCCCTTGACCTTGGTGGTGCCCTCCTCCAGCTTCAGCCCGGATCCCTTGCCGTCGCGCGTGTGGGAGTAGACGTTGCCCTTGACACAGACGGGGACGCCGCCGATCGCGTCGGCCATCGAGACCACACCGGCGAAGTCGATCATCATGAAGTGGTCGATGGTGATGCCGGTCAACTCGTACCAGGTGGCCACGGTGCACCCCGGACCGCCGCGGCCGAGCGTCTCATTGGTCATCGCCAGGCCGGTGGTTGCGGGGTAGACGTGATCGGTCTTCGGATCGGTGCACTTCGGGATCTGCAGCAGCGTGTCGCGCGGCATGCTGATCACCGACATGTTGCTGCGGTCCGCGGAGAGGTGGAGCAGCATCTGCACATCGGCCAGCGGCGGCGCCCCGAAGGTGTCCTTGGCCCCGCCGAGCTTCTGGTTCTCCTTGGAGTCCCGCGCGTCCGAGCCGATGAGCAGGATGTTCAGCGGGGTCTGACCGGCGGCATTGGCCTTGTGATCGGCCATCTTCTTGTCGCCGAGCGTCAGGTCGGCCTTCTTGAGGTTGCCGTTGAGGTGCTCGTAGTAGAGGTATCCGGCGCCCGCGCCGCCGAGTATGACCAGTGCGAGTACGTACGCGACCCAGCGCAGTATGCGGCGCTTTCCGCGTTTCCCGTGCCGGTGCGACGTGCCGCGGCGACGCCCGCCGTGACCCGGCCCCTCCCGGTCCGCGCCGGTACCCCGGCCGTCCCGGCCCGGGGCCGGGCCGTTCGTGTACAGGTCGTCGTCCCAGCCGAGTTGCCCGGCGTGCCGGACGCGTGGTCGCGTTCCCTCCCCGGGTGTGCTGCTCCGTCCCACCAGGACCCCCCCTGCTGCTCAGACTCGTGGTTTGGCGCAGTGACCCGGTGTCACTTCGCGCACTCCGCCTTGGCGGCGTTTGCCAGCGGTATGTCTGCCGGCGCCTTTGCCGGTCCGGTGATGGGCACTCCCGCGCCCTTGAAGTCCGCGCCCAGGGTCAGGACCATCGCCTGGAGTCCCTCTGCGTCAGTGGTGCCCTTCTTCAGGGCCGAGCCGGGCAGCCCCATCATGGCGGCGAGTGCGCGGGCCTGGTCCGCCTGGTTGGGGGCGTACTCGAGCGTCGTCTTGGAGATCTTCGCCGGGGCGTTGGCCTTGTTGGTGGACTTGAGTACGCCCTGGTTGTTCTGCAGCCACGTGACCGTCTCCTGCGCGGCACCCGCCCGGTCGCCGCCGTTGAAGACATCGACACGTACATCGGCGGCAGCGGCCTTGGTCCCCTTGAGTTGTGCGTCCTGCTTGCTCTTGGCGGCCTTCTTCTGGTTCTTCACCTCGGTCAGCGAGGTGTCCTCGCGCATCATCGCGAAGAGCTGGTCCGCCTTCTGCGGTTGCAGCACCACCGTGATGGGCTTCGGCTCGGCCGGGTTGTCTATCACCGGGGCCGTCACGAAGGTGATGTTCTTGGTGTCGACCTTGCTGAGCTCCTGGGCCAGCGACACCAGCTTCTTCCCCGTGCCGATGGGCTTGTCGACCGTGAGAGCCTTGGTCGCCGCGTTCGCCAGGTCGTACAGCTTCGTCGGGCTGGTCAGGGTGTCGTCCGACTTCATCTGCCGGATCATCGAGCCGATGAACTGCTGCTGCACCTTGATCCGGTCGAGGTCGCTCTGGTTGCCGAAGCTGTGCCGGGTGCGGACGAACGCGAGCGCGTCCTCGCCCTGAACCTTGCTCTCACCGGCCGGCAGGTCCAGGTGCGAGTCCTTGTCCTTGACCGGGTGTGCCAGGCAGACCTTGACGCCGCCGACCGCCGTGGACAGCTCCTTCACCGCGTTGAAGTCGACCATCATGAAATGGTCGACCTTCAGGCCGGTGATCTCCTCGACGGTACGCATGGTGCAGCCCGGGTCGCGCCCGTCCTGGCCCAGGCTGGTGTTGAACCGGATGTTCCGCGTCCCCGGAATGACCTTCTTCGTGCCGTCCGGCAGCGTGGTTTCGCAGTCCGGGATGTTGGTGATCAGGTCGCGGGGGATGCTCAGCGCCGTCGCGTTGGTCCGGTCCTTGGAGACGTGGAAGAGGATGTTGGTGTCGGCGTGACCGACGCTGCCCTTGTCGCCGTACCCCTCATTGCCCTTACCGGTCCGCTTGTCGGTGCCGATGATCAGGATGTTGAGGGGTGCGTCGGAGGTGACGTTCTTGTTTCCGACGTCACCGGTGTCGATAGTGCTCAGGTTGCTGTTGAAGTGCTGGTACAGCGCGTAGGCGCCGATCGAGAGGCCGACGAGCACGAAGGCCATCCCGCCGCCCGTCCAGATGAGCGCCTTCTTGCCGCGGGACTTGGGCTGCTTGCGCTTGCGCCGGCCCGCGGTGTCCGGACCGGAACCTTCCTGCCCGCGCGGGCCATTGGCCGTACGACGGCCACGCTGTGCCGGCACCTCGCGGCGCGGCCCGTCGCCCCGGCCGCCGCCGTCAGGCGGACCGCTTCTGCGTTCGCCACCGCCCTCACGAACCGCACCCGCACGCCTGGAACCACGCTGCCCTGGAGGGGTCGGCATGCGGCTCGAATCCCCTCCGGATTGGGTCAGTCGCAATTCGTAATCGCCGGTCTGCGGGTTGAGGACCCACTGGTCTGCGGGGTCGATTTCGTCCGCCCGCCCACGACTTTGCGCATCCACGGTTGCTTGAGTCCTCCGTCGGTGCCACGCGAGGCGCCTCCCCCGAACAAGGCGCTCGTTCTTTCGCTCCAGCAGTGCGCGACCTGACGGCCGGAAGCACCGGATCGCGTCACACTATCCGCCAAGTTCGGCGTCGAGCGACGGGCGTGACAAATTCCACGCACCTTACAACCGGTCATTCTGCCCATTGCGCGCCGATCGTCGACAACTCCTTGGCCATTGCTTTACCCCTTACACAGATCCGCGGCCGCGTTGTTGCCCGAATAGGTGGGTGTGGGGGTCGGGCTCGTGGACTCCGAGGCGTGCCCGGTCCCGTTCTTCCTGCGTGCCAACTCCTCCTCCGGGACCACCGTGACAGGGGCGTCCTGGCGCAGCTGCTCGAAGAGCTTGGCCGCGTCGGGCTGGACGAGTTCGTCCCGGTTCGGGTCGGCGGCGTACGGCTGCCGTGGCACGGTCAGGAACTGCACCTTGTCGGTCGGTACGTCGCGCACGCCGCGCACCAGCGCGTACAGGTCCTTGAGGCTGTCCAGGCCGGGGTCCGTGGTCAGCGACTTGGTGGCCGCGTCCAGCACCGGATAGAGGCGGGTCGGGTTGAGCAGGACGCCATCGCTCTGCACCTTGTTCACCAGCGCGCCGAGGAAACGTTGCTGGCGGTCCATCCGGTCGGTGTCGCTCCCGTTGCCGAGGGACTTGCGGGCCCGTACGTAACCCAGTGCCTCCTCGCCGTCGAGCTTCTGGCGTCCCGCGCGCAGCTTCACGTGCGCGTCGGGGTCGTCGATCGGCTCCTTGAGACAGACCTCGACACCGTCCACCGCGTCGACCATGTCCTTGAAGCCGTTGAAGTCGACGACCATGTAGTGGTCTATACGGATCCCGGTCATCAGTTCGACCGTACGGATCGTGCAGGCGGTGCCGCCGAACTCGAAGGCCCAGTTGAACTGGGCGAATTGCTTGGCGGTCCGCTTTCCGTCCGATGTGCGGCACCTGGGGATCTCCGCCATCAGATCGCGCGGGAGGGACATCGCGGTGGCGCTCTTCCGGTCCGCGGGGAGGTGCAGCAGGATCGTGGTGTCCGAGCGCTGGCTGCCGCCGTAGGAGCGACCGTACTCGCGGTTGTCACCGGCGCGGCTGTCGGAGCCGATGAGCAGGATGTTCTGCGCCTTGTGCACGACGGACGGCGGGCGCTCCTTCTCGTACGCGCGCAGTTCGGCGGCCACCGACGTGTCCGTCCTGATGTTGCCGTCGAGCTTCCGGTACAGCCACCAGCCGGCGCCGGCGGCCACCAGGACGAGGAACGAGGTGGCGAGCGCGACCCAGCGCAGCCAGTGGCGCCTGCGCCGGGCGGGGACGGCCCCGTCCCGCCACCGCACGCGGGAGGCTTCCCCGTCCGGCCCGTCCTGCGACTTGTCCTGCGAATCGGCCCTCGACGTGTCCTCGTCCTTGTCCGCGGCCGAGTGGTCGGGGTCCGGCGGCGTGCCGGCATTTTCGGTCACGTCTGCGTCCATCCTTCACGTTCGGCAGCGCGCTGGGCCGCCGGTCGCAGGAGTAGACGGCTGAACCCCACGCTTGGTTGTGCCCAGGGCCTGTACCGCTGATCATGTACCGGAGTTGAGGCGCAGGCCCGGGGGCTCGGCCCGCTGTGGGCCGTACGAGTGCGCTCAGAGTGCCGGTCGTACCGCGGTGTTGGTGACCCGCTCACTCTCGATGCGCTTGGCGAGCCCGTCCTCGTCCAGCCGGTCCGGATGACGGCACAGAACCACCGAGCCACCGGTGGCCAGCGGCGCGTACAGCCCGGCGCTGAGCCCTTCCCAGGTGTCGTAGGTGTGCCCCGTCAGCAGCCGCGATCCGGGCGTCAGACCCAGCTCCGCACCGTCCTCGCGGGCGCGCGCGACCAGTTGTGCCGACGTCAGCGCGACATCGCCGACGGTCAGTGCGGGCGCGTCCGGGTCCACCGGCGCGAACGGTGCGAACCGGTCGCCCTGGCCCGGTACCTCCACGGCATAGTCCGCGAAGCCCTCGGGCGGCTGCGGGAACCGGCCGCCCAGCGGACGCAGGGCCAGCGCGACGCGCTCGCCGCGGCAGGCGCGCGCCGCGTCCAGCGTGTCCGGACCGGTCACGACGAGGTCGGCGGCGGCGGGGTCACCCTGCACATCGGCGACGACGCCGACCGAGGAGCAGGCGAGCAGCCAGACCGCGGACTGCCAGTGCGCGGGCAGCAGGAGGGCGAGCCGGTCGCCGGGTTCCGCGGCCAGGTCGCCCTGCAGCAGATTGGCTGTCTTGGCCACCCAATTGGCGAAGGTGGCCACCGACAGTTCGACCCGTTCTCCGGTGGCGTCGTCGTAGAAAGTGACCATGGGGCGGGCCGGGTCCGCGGCGAGCGCGGAACGCAGCAGGTCGGCAGGGGTGCGGTCGCTGGCGTTCATCCGCGCAAGGGTACGCGGCCGCGTCGGACGGGACCGGGTGCCACAGGTGTCGCGTACACCGGTTCGGCAGACGGCTCGTCAATTACTGGGAGATATCCCAGTAGCCGGAGTTGTCGGATTGTGCCCAGGATCGTTCGTATGCGTGCCTTCATTGCATCCGCCATTGGTGTCACCTGCTCGGCAGTCCTCGTCCTGCCGCTTGCCGCGCCCGCGGGCGCCGCCCCCGACACCACCGTCACCGCAGGGACCGAGGCCGCCGACCCCGTCGAGGTCCCCGGGTCGACCCAGTCCCTGCCACTCACTGCGCTGCCCACCGCGTCCACGCGGGCGACCGGCGCCCCCACGGAGGCCGCCGCCACCGCCGAACAGGGCCTGCCGCGTCGCGACGTCCACCCCTTCTCCCTGGTCGGTGTCGTCTGGGACGACGCCGACGTGGAACTCAACGGCACCGTCCAGGTCCGCACCCGTGCCACCGGCACCACCCACTGGTCGGACTGGCAGGAGCTGGAGACCCACAACGTCGAGCACGGCGCCGACCCCGGCACCGCCGAACGCGACTCCGGGACCGTCCGCGGCTCCACCGCTCCGCTCTGGGTCGGTGACTCCGACGGCGTCGAGGTCCGGGTGAGCCCCGAAGTGACCGACGTACGGGACCGGGGCAGCGGCGCAAGCGTCCCGCTGCCCGACGGGTTGCGGCTCGAACTCGTCGACCCGGGCAAGGACCCTCGACAACTCCCCGCCGCCGGCCCGGGAGCCGCAGCCGGCGGCGGGGACAGTCGTGCCCCGTCCCCCGAAGCCCTGGTTCTCCCCGCGCTGAGCAAGGCGCAGACCGAGGCGGAGAGCGAGGCCGAGGACGACGTCGCCCCGGGCTCCAAGCCGTACATCGGCCCCCGCCCGAGCATCATCACCCGCAAGGGCTGGGGTGCCGACGAGAAGCTCCGCGAGAGCACCTTCGTGTACACGAAGTCCGTCAAGGCCGCCTTCATCCATCACACCGCCACGGGCAACAGCTACACGTGTGCGCAAGCGGCCTCGGTCCTTCGCGGTATCTACCGCTACCACGTCGAGAGCAGCGGCTGGCGCGACATCGGCTACAACTTCGCCGTCGACAAGTGCGGAACCATCTACGAAGGACGCGCCGGAGGCGTGACGAAGGCCGTCCAGGGCGCGCACACTCTCGGTTTCAACGCCGACAGCATGGGCATTGCGGTGCTCGGAACCTTCACCACGTCCAGGCCGCCCACTGCGGTGGTGAACTCCGTCGCCGCGCTCACCGCCTGGAAGCTCGGCCTGTTCGGCGCCGACCCCAGTGGCAGCACCACGCTCGTCTCCGGCGGCGGCAACCGGTTCAAGAAGGGGACGAAGGTCAAACTCAAGGTCATCTCCGGCCACCGGGACGGCTTCGTCACCGAATGCCCGGGAGCACGCCTCTACGAGAAGCTCGGCACGGCCCGGACCACCTCCGCCCTTCTGCAAGGCCGCTGACGACCCGCCGCTGCGGACTGCTGCGGGGCTGCCGGACGGTGCTGAACCGCCCGGTCTGCATACACTGGCCAGCCAAAACCAGGCCCGGCCCCAGCAGGAAGCAGAGACGTGCCGTGACAGAGGCAAAAGAAGCGATTCTCCTGGTCGGCGGCAAGGGCACCCGACTGCGCCCGCTCACGGTGCACACCCCCAAGCCCATGGTTCCGGCAGCCGGTGTCCCGTTCCTCATGCACCAACTGGCGCGGGCGCGGGCCGCCGGGGTCGAGCACATCGTGCTCGCGACCTCGTACCTGGCGGAGGTCTTCGAGCCGTACTTCGGCGACGGCTCGTCGCTCGGCCTGCACATCGAGTACGTCACCGAACGCGAACCGCTCGGCACCGGCGGAGCCATCCGCAACGTGGCGTCCCGCCTCACCTCGGGCCCGGACGAACCCGTGCTCATCTTCAACGGCGACATCCTCACCGGCCTCGACATCCGGGCGCTGGTCACCTCGCACGCCACCTCCGGCGCGGATGTCTCGCTCCACCTCACCCGGGTCGAGGACCCCCGCGCCTTCGGACTCGTACCGACGGACTCCACGGGCAGGGTGACCGCGTTCCTGGAGAAGCCGCAGACGCCCGCGGAGATCGTCACCGACCAGATCAACGCGGGGGCGTACATCTTCCGCCGCTCGTGCATCGACACGATCCCGGCCGGCCGGCCGGTCTCCGTGGAACGCGAGACCTTCCCCGGACTGCTCGCCTCCGGCGCGCACCTCCAGGGCATGGTCGACTCCACGTACTGGCTGGACCTCGGCACGCCGCAGGCATTCGTACGCGGCTCCGCCGACCTCGTTCTCGGCCGCGCCCCGTCCCCGGCCGTCCCCGGCCGGTGCGGCGACCGGCTCGTCCTGCCGACCGCATCCGTCGCCGCCGACGCCAAACTCACCGGCGGTACGGTCATCGGCGAGGACGCCCTGATCGGCGAGAGCGCCCGGATCGACGGCTCCGCGGTACTGGCCGGAGCGGTCGTCGAACCCGGCGCCGTGATCACGGACTCCCTGGTCGGAGCGGGTGCCCGGATCGGCAGCCGTACGGTCCTGGTGGGCGCCGTCATCGGCGACGGCGCCCACGTCGGCGCCGACAACGAACTGCGTGACGGCGTCCGTGTCTGGTGCGGTGCGGTCCTGCCCGACGCGTCGGTCCGTTTCTCGTCGGACGAATGACGGGCGCGCTGCGGCGCGTACCCTCGATAGGCACCCCCGACGACCGAGGACCTCACCCGTGGCAGGACGATTCGCTCCCCGCAGCGCCCCGCGCACGCCCGTCCCACGCCAGGTGCCGACCGGTCCGCAACCGGAGGCACTGACCCGGGACTGGACCCCGCCGGGCCCGCTCGACCTGCGCCTCGTCCTCGGCCCGCTGCGCCGCGGCCCCGCCGACCCCACGTTCCGCATCGACCGGGACGGCTCGGTCTGGCGGGCCACCCGCACCCCGGCAGGCCCCGGCACGCTCCACATCACCGACCGGGGCGGCCGGATCGAGGCCACGGCCTGGGGCCCCGGCGCGTCCTGGCTGCTGGACCAGCTCCCGACCCTGCTCGGCGCGGAGGACGACCCGGAAACATTCCGCCCCCGCCACCGCCTGGTCGCCGCGGCCAGGCACCGCCGCCCCGGACTGCGCCTGCTGCGCACCGGTCTGGTGCTGGAGTCGCTGATCCCGTCGATCCTGGAACAGAAGGTCACCACCGACGAGGCCTACCGCGCCTGGCGCCTCCTGGTCCGTACGTACGGCACTCCGGCCCCCGGTCCGGCAGCGGCACTGTTCGGCACGCACGGCCTGCACGTCATGCCGGACCCGCGCACCTGGTCGCTGATCCCATCCTGGGAATGGCACCGCGCAGGCGTCGACGCCAAGCGCTCGGCCACGATCCTGCGCGCGGTACGAGTCGCCCGCCGCCTGGAGGAAGCGGCGACGATGCCCCTCCCCGAGGCCACTGCCCGGCTGGAACTGATCCCCGGCATCGGCCCCTGGACCTCGGCGGAAACCCTCCAACGAGCCAACGGTGCCCCCGACGCGGTCACCGTGGGCGACCTCCACCTCCCCGGCATCATCGGGCACGCCCTGGCAGGCAACAGAAACGCCGACGACGCGGAAATGCTGACGCTCCTCACCCCCTACGAGGGCCAGCGCCACCGAGCCACACGCCTCATCCTGCTCTCGGGCCACACCCCGCCGCGCAGAGCTCCGCGCATGACAAGAGGCGACATCGCCCGCCTCTGAGAGCCTGTCGGGTGACCTTCGATCGGAAAGCGGACGCGGTCTGGTGCGTGCGATTCCAAGGCGCTGGAAGGTCCTCGGATGGGGTCTCCCCTGCTCGAACGAAGCTGAGAGCTTGGGGAAGGAGCTACTAGGGCATTTCGGCAACGCGGGAAGCGTGCGTGCCAGGGCGTGGCCGCCCGATCAGAGGTCACCCGACAGGCTCTGAGACGCCCTCAAACACCGACTCGGCCTCGCAGTCCACAGTCAGCCGTGTCGTATTCGAGTCCGTCCGGCGTTCGAGGACGAACGGGCCCAGGGGTCGCCCCCGGGCCCCCGGGAAGGGGCGGGCAGGGGAAATCCCACCCCGGCCCACCTCACCGCACCGCGACGAACCCCTGCGCACCCCGCTCCGCCCGGGCCACCGGCGCAACCGCCGGACGCCCGACCGCCACCGCACCCAACGGATCCCACTCCGCCGGCAGATCCAGCACCTCTCGCACCACATCGCGGCAGAACATCGTCGACGACACCCACGCCGATCCGAGCTGCTCACCGGCCAGCGCCACCAGGAAGTTCTGAACGCCCGCGCCCGCCGCGACCACGAACATCTCGCGCTCCGCAGCATCCCGTCGCGCGTCCCCGTACGTATGGGCGCCATCCATCACCAGGCATGGCACCGCCAGATACGGCGCCCGGCGCAGCACATCGCCCCGCCGCACCCGCTTGGCGATCGACTCCTCGCTCTTGCCGTCGCGGCGCAGATCCGCGATCCACGCATCGCGCATCGCGTCGAGCAGCCGGGTCCGCGACTCCTCGGACTCCAGGAGTACGAAGCGCCACGGTGTCGTGTGATGCGGCGCCGGCGCCGTCACCGCCGCGGCCACGGCACGCCGTACCGCCGCCGGGTCCACCGGCTCGTCCGTGAACTCCCGGACCGTACGCCGAAGCGTCACCGCTTCCCGCACCGCCTCGGACGTCCCGAGCCGGAACATGTCCTCGGCGGCGACCCGCACCATCGCCCGGGCCCCGGCCTCCGCGTCCGCCGGGTCCACCACATGCGAGAGCCCCCGCACGATCGCGACCGGCAGCCCCTCCGCCTTGCCCTTGACCAGATCACCGGCCGAGGCGAGCTCGTCCGCGGTGGCGACCACGGTGGCGTTCAGCGGATTGCCGTGCGCATCCGTCCCACCTCGCAGATCGTCCAGCACCCGGACCCCGGCCGCCCCGATGGCGACATCGGTCAGCCCGTTGCGCCACGGCCGCCCGAAGGTGTCCGTGATCAGGACCCCGACCTCGACGCCGAGGGTGTCCCGCAGCCCGTCCCGGATCGTCCGCGCGGAGGCGTCCGGGTCCTCGGGAAGCAGCAGCACCGTCCCGGCGGGGGTGTTCGAGGCGTCGACCCCGGCCGCGGCCATGACCAGTCCCTGCCGGTTCTCGACGATCCGCAGCGTGCCGCGGCGCGCCACCACCCGTACGGTCTCGGCGTCGATCGCCGCCTCCCGGTCGGTGGCTTCGGCGATCCGGCCCTCCGCCTTGGAGACGATCTTCGAGGTGACGAGCAGGACGTCACCGTCGGCCAGCCCCGGCTCGGTGGCGGCGATCAGCTTCGCGAGGTTGTCACCGGCCCGTACCTCGGGCATCCCGGGCAGCGCCCACACCCGGTACGAGGGCGTCTCACCCGCGGCCGCGCCGCTCACGCCCGTACCTCCTCGGCCAGCGCCAGTGCCTGCCGCGCCATCTCGGCGGTCGCGTTCACGTCCGTCATCATCAGCGGCACGGCACGGCAGCGGATGCCCGCGGACTCCACCTCGTCGACCGTGCCGGCGTCCACCGTGTCGACGAGCCAGCCGTCGAGCAGCCCGGAGCCGTAGTGCCGGGCGACGGCGGCCGCCGTGGACTCCACGTCGACCGCGGCGAGCACCTTGTCCGCCATGCCGCGTACCGGCGCGTCCCCGACGATGGGGGAGAGGCCGACGACCGGCACCCCGGCCTCGGCGATCGCCTCCCGGATGCCGGGCACGGCGAGGATGGTGCCGACCGAGACGACGGGGTTGGACGGCGGGAAGAGGATGACGTCGGCGTCGGCGATGGCCTCCAGGACACCGGGCGCCGGCTTCGCCTGCTCGGCACCGACGGGCACGATCGCCTGCGCCTGGACCGAGGCGTGCAGCTTCACCCAGTACTCCTGGAAGTGGATCGCCTTCCGCTCGCCGTCGATGTCGACGGCGACATGCGTCTCGATCCGGTCGTCGGACATCGGCAGCAGCCGGACCCCGGGCTTCCAGCGTGCGCAGAGCGCCTCGGTGACGGCGCTCAGCGGGTAGCCGGCGCCCAGCATCTGCGTACGGACGATGTGGGTCGCGAAGTCACGGTCGCCGAGCCCGAACCATTCGGGTCCCACGCCGTACGCCGCGAGTTCCTCCTTGACGTGGAAGCTCTCGTCGGTACGGCCCCAGCCCTGCTCCTCGTTGATGCCACCGCCGAGGGTGTACATCACGGTGTCGAGGTCGGGGCAGACCTTGAGTCCGAACAGATGGATGTCGTCTCCGGTATTGCCGATCACCGTGATGTCCGCGTCGGGCGCGGCCTGCTTGAGGCCACGCAGAAAACGAGCACCACCGATACCGCCGGCCAGAACCACAATGCGCATGCAGACCAGTCTGTCAGGCGCAGCCTGATCGTTGTGGGGGTGGTGGTGGGTGACGGGTGGGACTGTCAGGCGCAGCCTGATCGTTGTGGGGGTGGTGGTGGGCGACGGGTGGGACTGTCAGGCGCAGCCTGATCGTTGTGGGGGTGGTGGTGGGTGACGGGTGGGGGAAGGTCAGACGTGTACGGCGTCGGTGGTTGCCGAGGCGCACTGCGCCGCGTGCATGGGCATCTCGGTGAGCCCCGGGTAGTAGATGTGCAGGCTGGCGGCCGGTTCGAGGGAGTCGTTGACCACTTCGTGGACGTATCCGGGCGCGAACACGCGCTGCGCGCCGGGGTCCAGCGACCGCGTGCCGCGCTCCGTACGCTCGGTCAATTCGCCTTCCAGGACGGTCAGTACGCCGGACGACAGCCCGTGGTCGTGCAGCCCGCTGCCCTGACCGGGGACCCAGCTGAGCAGCCACACCTCGTAACCGAGTGGGGTCTCCCCTGCTCGGGCGGAGCCGAGAGCTCGGGGAACGGTGCGGAGCCGGTGGTACCAGCGGGTGGTCGCGTCGTACTGGACGAGCGGCGCCCACTGTGAGCGGTCGGCGGCGATGCTGCGGGCGAGCCCGACGAACTCGGCCACCGTGGAGGGGTGCTGGCGGGCAGGGCGGAGGAGGTGCTGGACCTCAAGGATGTCGCCGGCGATCTGGAGGTCGCTGTCGCTGTTCATGGGTGCGGTGGTTCCTCGGCAAGTGAGTGCAGGGCAAGCGTGCAGATGCAGAGATCCAGGGGTGTCGCGAGGACCGGGGACCGGGGAGGGGCCGGGCAGCCGCCGGGCGGGAAGCCCTTCGACGGGGTTGTGCCGGAGATGGCCGGGGTCCGGAGAGGAGCTGCGACTAGCTGGAGCGCGAAGGCCTCAACAGCTGAGACAGCTGGAACAGCAACAGCGAGCCTGGACAGCGGTGCGGAACCCACGGACGTGGGTCACGCGCATCACGGAGGTCGCTGGCATGACAGCAAGGGAACCGAGCAAAGCTCCCGTTGTCAACCTGATGCCCGATTTGGCGGTAATGTTTCACCTCATCCAGTTATTCCGGCCGGAGAAAGGTTTGTACGCCCGCCGCGCCGGAGATGTGGCGCAACAACGGCGCCCCCAAACGTCGTAGCGGCCTCGTGATCCGACTGTGATCTTGATCGCTTCGGTGATCGAATCGAAACATGGCCGCCCTGCCGGGAGTCTGACTCTGTGATGGACGGGGGCGTGATGAAGCCCATGGCATATGTCAGATTTTTTGGTGATTTGCACACTTTCCGCATAGGCTTGGTTCCGCAGAGTGAATACCGGGCCCAATAGCAGATCTCCGCTTGACTGGCTCGGATCCACACACTTGTAATTTCACTCGTGTCGTTCGGCCGAATCGATAACGGCTGCATCACGGGGACGCAAGAGACAGACGAGGGGCGCACATGACCGAGCTGTTCCAGCAACTGCTGGTCGAGGACGCGGACGAGGAACTCGGCTGGCAGGAGCGCGCACTGTGCGCCCAGACCGATCCAGAGTCCTTCTTCCCCGAGAAGGGCGGATCGACCCGCGAGGCCAAGAAGGTCTGCCTCGCCTGTGAAGTCCGGTCCGAGTGCCTCGAGTACGCCCTTTCCAATGACGAGCGGTTCGGTATCTGGGGCGGCCTTTCCGAACGGGAGCGGCGACGCCTGAAGAAGGCCGCTGTCTGACCGCGAGGCCCGCGAAGCAACAGACCGACGGATTCACGGGAACCCCCGGCCGCCCGAGCGCCACCGACCACGCTCCGGACCTCGGCCCCGATGGCCCGCCGCCTGCACCCTGCCCGCAGGCGGCGGGCCATCGCCGTGTCCGCACACCCCCGTACCGCTGTCGGCGCGGCCGCCCTGCCCGTCGCCCTCCGAGCGCCCCCGTTCAACCGCTCGGCGCCACCCCGGTCATCCGTACCGTTAGTGTGGGGCCCCGTCCGAGACGCGCCAACGCCCCGACGGAGCGCGCGTGTACACCGATGCAGCCCCCGGGGGGACGCCCCCCGGACCCGGCCGGAGGGCCCGTACCTCGATGTCCGTGCACAGCCAATCGACGGCGCCTTACGCGGCCGCCGCCGCCCCAGAGTTCCCCCGGCACGTCGTCACCGCCGTGCTCGTCTCCCACGACGGCGCACGCTGGCTGCCCACCGTGCTGGCCGGGCTGCTCGGGCAGGAACGTCCCGTACAGCAGGTCGTCGCCGCCGACACCGGCTCCGCCGACGACTCCGCGCGGCTGGTCACCGAGGCGCTCGGCGCCGAGCGCGTCCTGCATCTCGCACGCCGTACGAGCTTCGGTACGGCCGTCGACGAGGCCGTCCGCACGGCCGATGAACTCACCCCCGACGACCTGCCGTACCTGAAGCGCCCCAGTTCCTGGGACCCGGTCACCAGGAGCTGGCGCGACGACGCGTACGACCTGCCCGAACTGCCGCACGGCGAACCGGTGCAGTGGCTCTGGCTGCTCCACGACGACTGCGCACCCGAGCCCGACGCGCTCGCCGAGCTGCTGCGCGTCGTCGAGACCGACCGCCACGCAGCGATCGTCGGCCCCAAACTCCGCGGCTGGTACGACCGCAAGCAGCTCCTCGAAGTCGGCGTCTCCATCGCCAACAGCGGACGCCGCTGGACCGGACTCGACCGCCGCGAGCAGGACCAGGGCCAGCACGACCAGGTCCGTACCGTGCTCTCCGTCTCCTCCGCCGGCATGCTGATCCGCCGTGACATCTGGGAGGAACTCGGCGGGTTCGACGACAGGCTCCCGCTGATGCGTGACGACGTCGATCTCTGCTGGCGCGCGCATGCCGCCGGACACCGGGTCCTCGTCGCCCCCGACGCCGTCCTGCGGCATGCCGAGGCATCCGCCCGGGAACGCCGCCCCATCGACTGCGTCGGACGCTCCGTCGCCTCCCCGCACCGCGTCGACAAAGCCGGCGCCGTCTACACGATGCTCGTCAACGCCCGCGGCAAGCAGCTGCCCTGGGTGCTGCTCCGGCTCGTGCTCGGCACCCTGCTCCGCACCCTCGCCTACCTGGTCGGCAAGGTGCCCGGCCAGGCACTCGACGAGGTCGCCGGACTCTTCGGCACCCTGCTGCGCCCCGGCAGGATCTTCGCGGCCCGCCGCAGGCGCGGCAAGGGCGTCGTGGACACGGCCGAGCTGCGGGGGCTCTTCCCGCCGCCCGGTGCGACCGTCCGCGCCACCGTCGAGCAGGTCGCCGGAAACTTCGGCAGCGGATCCGACGCCGATTCCGGCGGCTCACGGCACGGCGCCGTCGAGTCCGGACCGGGCGGTGACGACGCCGACTTCCTGGAGATCGAGCAGTTCGCCCGGCTGAGGCGGATCGGCCGCAAGCCCGGCCCGGTCCTCTTCGCCGTCCTGCTCATCGTCTCCCTCGTCGCCTGCCGCGGCCTCCTCGGCGGCGGCGCACTGGCGGGCGGCGCGCTGCTGCCCGCACCCGTGGACGTCTCCGACCTGTGGGGGCGGTACGCGGACGGCTGGCACCCGGTCGGTACCGGCGGCACCCAGACCGCACCGCCCTACCTCGCCTTGATCTCCGCCCTGTCCGCGCTGTTCCTCGGCTCGACCGGCTTCGCGCTCACGCTGCTGCTCGTCTGCTCGGTCCCGCTCGCCGGACTCACCGCGTACTTCGTCTCCCGCCCGCTGCTCGAATCACGACTGCTGCGGGCCTGGGCGAGCATCGCGTACGCCTTCCTGCCCGCCGCGACCGGCGCCCTCGCGACCGGCCGCCTCGGCACCGCCGTACTGGCGATCCTGCTTCCGCTGATCACCCGCGCCGCCGTCTCCGCGTGCGGGATGCGCGGCCACGGGGACACCCGCGGCAGCTGGCGCGCCACCTGGGCGTACACCCTGCTCCTCACCCTCGCGATGGCCTTCACGCCCATCGTCTGGCCGCTCGCTGTCGTCCTCGGCATCGGCGTCCTCGTACTGCGCCGCCACGACATCGCCGCCTACGGGCTCCGCTTCCTCGCCACGATCGGCACCCCGCTGCTGGTCCTCGCCCCGTGGTCGTTGTCGCTGCTCAGCAGCCCCTCGTCGTTCCTGAACGAGGCGGGGCTGGACTTCGGGACGGGTACCGCCTCCGCACTCGACCTGCTCGGGATCAGTCCCGGCGGCCCCAAGGCCGCGGGCGGCGTGCTGCTGCTCGGCATCGTGCTCGCGGCGCTGGCCGCGCTGCTGCGCGGGGAGCGGCAGTTCGCGATCCGCGCCGCCTGGGCCGTCGCGCTCGTCGCCCTGGTCTTCGCCGGGCTCGCCAACGGCTCCGGCTGGGCCGGGCCCGCCACCCTTGTCTACGGCATTGCGCTGATCACCGCCGCGCTCGTCGGCGCGGACGGTGCCCGGGTCCGGGTCGCCGAGCTCAGCTTCGGCTGGCGCCAGCCCGTCGCCGCCCTGATCGCCCTTGCCGCGGTGCTGGCCCCCGCGCTGGCCGCCGCCGGCTGGATGATCGGTGGCGCCGCGGGCCCGCTGGAGCGCCGCGACCCGGTACAGGTCCCCGCGTTCGTCGCGGAGGAGAGCAGCACTCGCGACCAGCCCCGCACCCTGGTCCTCGGCGGCAGCTCGCCCGCCTCCGTCGTGTACACGCTGGTCCGCGGCTCCGGCGCGCGGCTCGGCGACGCGGAACTGGCTGAGTCGGGCGGCTCCAACCGCCGACTGGACAAGGTGGTCGCCAACCTGGTCGCGGGCTCGGGCGCCGACCAGGGCAGCCAGCTCAGCGGCTTCGCGATCCGTTACGTACTCGTACGGGACGGCGCGCCGCGCGAGATGAGCCGGGTGCTCGACGCGACCCCGGGTCTGAGCCGGCTGAGCCAGCTCGACGGCAGCGCGCTGTGGCGCGTGGACCGTCAGGTCGCCCGCATCATGATCGTCCCGTCCGGCGCCGGCGGCGAGCAGCTGCCCGTCGGCTCGGGGCCGGTCGAGTCGCACTCCAAGATTCCCGCGGGCGGCTCCGGCCGCGTCCTGCGGATCGCCGACGCCGCGGACCCCGGCTGGAAGGCCACGCTGAACGGCCGGGCCCTGACCGCCAAGACCGTGGACGGCTGGGCACAGGGCTTCGAGCTGCCCGCCGAGGGCGGCACGCTGGACCTCACGTACGAGACGCCGATCACCCACACCGCGTGGATCTGGATCCAGGCCGCGCTCGGCGTGGTCCTGCTGGTCCTGGCCCTGCCGGGCCGCCGACGGGAGATCGACGACGACCTGCCCGAGGCGGACCTGACGGTTCCGGCCGAGCCGGTCGCGGGCGAGGGGCGCCGGGCGCGCAGGCTGCGCGCCGCCGCTGAGGCGGACGCGGAGGCGGCATCCGAGGACGCCGAGCCGACGCCGGACGAGGCAGGGCAGAACATCCCCGCGCAGCAGTCGGCCGACCCGTACGGCGAGCGGTCCGAAGCGCAGGACCCGTATGGCGAGCAGTCCGCGGCACAGGATCCGTACGCCCAACCCGACGACGGCCACTACGCCCCCGTACCGCAGCAACAGCAGTACGGCGAGTGGGACACCCAGCAGTACCAGGGCGCCGACTACACGCAGTACCAGGGCGAGCAGCAGCAGCAGCAGCAGGCCGCCGCCGATCCTTACCAGCAAGGCACCGCCCCGGTGTACGACCCGTACGGCTACCAGCAGCAGTACGACCAGAACCAGGGCCAGTACGACCAGAACCAGGGCCAGTACGACCAGGAACAGGGCCAGTACGACCAGAGCCAGGGTCAGTACGACCAGGGCCAGTACAGCCAGTACGCCCCGCAGCCCCCGTACGACCCACAGGCCCCCTACACCGCACAGCCCCCGTACGACCCGCAGAACCCCGACGAGAACCCCGCCCCGGCCCGGAACCCGTGGCCGACCGGTAACGCATCGCGAGGCGAGTCCGAGTGAAGTCCACCAGCCTGTCCCTCATCGCGGGCACCGTAGCCCTCGCCGCCGTCACCGGGTTCGCCGCGCTCACCGCGCCGGGCGACGCGGCTGCAGGCCAGACGAAAGCCGCCGCCCGGCTGCCGGTGGAGCGGTCCAGTCTGCTCTGCCCGGCGCCCGGCCTCTCGGACCTCGCGGAGACGACGTACACGTCCTTCACCCCGGCGGCCGGCAGCGGCGGAGCGGCAGGTGCCGCCGAACTGATGCCGTCCGTCTCCACCACGGCTGGCGCGGGCGACGACACCACCGCCAAGACGAAGGGGAAGAAGGACAAGAGCAAGAAGGCGGACTCCGGCAAACCGGTCGTCTCCCTCAAGAAGCCGGGCATACCGGCCACCGCCGAGGCATCCGGCTCCGACGCCTCGGCCTTGGTCGGCACCGCCACCGGCGAGCTGGCGCCCGGCTGGACCACGCAGCAGACCACCACGGTCAGCGCGGGCGCCACCCGCGGCCTGCTCGGGGTCAGCTGTACCGGCCCCGACACGAACTTCTGGTTCCCGGCCGCCAGCACCGCGAAGTCCCGCGAGGACTACGTCCACCTCACCAACCCGGACGACACGGCCGCGGTGGCCGACATCGAGCTGTACGGGCCGGACGGCTCGCTCAAGTCCGATGTGGGGGAGGGCATCACGGTCCCGGCCAGGTCCAGCGTTCCGGTCCTGATCTCCACCCTGACCAGCGAGGCGGCCGACGACGTGACCGTTCACGTCACCACGCGTACCGGCCGGGTCGGCGCCGTCGTCAGGGCAGCGGACAACGAGACCGGCAGCGACTGGCTCGCCGCATCCGTCGACCCGACCGGCACCCTCGTCCTCCCCGGCATCCCGGCGGACGCCACGGACGTCCGGCTGGTGGCCTTCGCCCCCGGCGAGGACGACGCCGATCTGACGGTGAAGCTGCTGGGTAAGAACGGTGCGATCTCACCGGCCGGACACGAGGATCTTCACGTCAAGTCGAACATGACCGCAGGCGTCGACCTGAAGGACGTCACCAAGGGTGAAGCGGGCTCCCTGTTGCTGACCCCGGCGGAGAGCGGACGGGCCACTCCGGTGGTGGCGGCGCTGCGCGTGGTCCGCGGCACCGGCGACAAGCGGGAGGTCGCGTACATCCCGGCGACCGGGCCGGTGGGCGCACAGGCCACCGTGGCCGACAACCGGGCGAAGGGCTCGATCCTTTCCCTCACCGCTCCGGGCGCCACCGGGAAGGTCAAGGTCACGGCCTCAGCGGGCAGCGAGGGCGGCGAACAGGCCGTCCAGACGTACACGGTCAAGGCCGGTACGACACTCGCCGTCACCCCGCCGGTACCGGCCGGGCTCAAGGGCAGCTACGCTCTGACGATCGAGACGGAGTCGGGCGGTCCGGTCCATGCCGCGCGCACCCTGTCCCTTCCGGAGGGCGGCATCCCGATGTTCACGGTGCAGACGCTGCCGGACGACGGCGGAACGGTCGAGGTACCCGACGCCGAAGAGGACCTCTCGGTCCTGGACGACTGAGCGACGGGTTCGGGGCGGGCCGAGGCCGGCCTGCCCCGAACACCCAGGGTCTCTCGTTCGGATCATGCTGGGCTCGCGGCCTAGTCCTGCCCATAGCGCGGATCCACTGACTCCGGCGACAGCCCGAGCAACTCCGCGACCTGCTCGACCACGACCTCGTGCACCAGCAGCGCACGCTCGTCGCGGTTCTTGGTACGGATCTCGACGGGGCGCCGGTAGATGACGATCTGCGCGGGCCGGTCCTTCTCCGCGGACACTGCACGCCCGAGCGGTACGGTCTCCGCCTGCGGCCCCGGCACATCGAGGACCATGAAGTCGACATCGGCCAGCTGAGGCCAGCGCCGCTCCAGCCGCTCCACCGAGTCCTGTACGAGATCCCGGAAGTTCTCCGCCCTGGTGGCCGAGATCGGCACCTGGGGCGGGGCGACGGGTCCGCGCATGCCGCGGCCATGGCGGTCACGGCGGCGCGGTCGCGGCTCGGACGGGTGGGGCGGCGGTACAGGACTGTCCATCACCGACGCAGCGTAACGCTCTGCGGGGCAGCCGGATCGCCCGTCACCGGCAGCACTGCGGCATGTCCACACTTGAACATTCCGGCCAAGCTTGAGCCCGTTTCAGGCCCGGTCCGCGACCGCGGATCTCCTACGTATTGACAGCTTATGCACCGAGTGGTGACCGGAATCGTTGCCGTTGCGACCTGCGCTTCCCTCTTCCCGCGCAGGTCAGGCCAGTTGCCCGAAAGGCGGTTGTGCCGGAGGTCACAGTGCGACACGGTGGGGTGACCTGAGGGAGAGTCGTCGCAGCCCGCTCAAGAGTGCGGTACCGTCCAACATCGTGAGCCCTGTACGTCGCTGTTCGCGCACCGCGTGCGGCCGCCCTGCCGTCGCGACACTGACGTACGTCTATGCCGACTCGACTGCGGTCCTCGGCCCGCTCGCCACCTACGCCGAGCCCCACTGCTACGACCTCTGTGCCGAGCACAGTGAGCGACTGACCGCGCCACGCGGCTGGGAAGTCGTCCGGCTCACCGATCCTTCTGCGCCCACGCGCCCCAGCGGTGACGACCTTGAAGCACTCGCCAACGCCGTGCGGGAAGCGGCGCGTCCGCACGACCGCGCGGCGGAGGCCAGAGGCGGCGGCCCGCACGCCGCGGACCCGATGGAGGTCGCGCGCCGCGGTCACCTGCGGGTCCTGCGCTCGCCCGACTCCTGAAGCGGTCGCTCACCGAACGACCGCATCCCCCCGCGGGCGCGCGGACCGGCCGGGTAGTTTGGGCGGTCCGCAGGAAACTCAGGAGGACCGGCCCGTGACTGCTGATCTGTCGCAGATCGTGAAGGCGTACGACGTGCGCGGAGTCGTGCCCGACCAGTGGGACGAATCGCTGGCCGAGCAGTTCGGGGCGGCGTTCGTCGAGGTGACGGACGCGCAGGCAGTCGTGATCGGCCACGACATGCGCCCGTCGTCTCCCGGCCTCTCGGCGGCGTTCGCGCGCGGCGCGGCGGCACGCGGTGTGGACGTCACCCTGATCGGCCTCTGCTCCACCGACCAGCTGTACTTCGCCTCCGGCAGCCTCGGCCTGCCCGGCGCGATGTTCACCGCCTCGCACAACCCGGCGCAGTACAACGGCATCAAGCTGTGCCGGGCAGGCGCCGCACCGGTCGGGCAGGACAGCGGGCTCACCGAGATCCGCGCCCTGATCGAGAAGTGGGCCGAACAGGGCGTACCGCAGCCGGTCGTCACGCCCGGCACCGTCACGGACCGCGACACCCTCACCGACTACGCGGCCCACCTGCGGTCCCTGGTCGACCTGACGGCCATCCGCCCGCTGAAGGTCGTGGTCGACGCGGGCAACGGCATGGGCGGCCACACCGTCCCCACCGTCTTCGAGGGACTTCCGCTCGACGTCGTCCCCCTGTACTTCGAACTGGACGGCACGTTCCCCAACCACGAGGCCAACCCCCTCGACCCGAAGAACCTCGTCGACCTCCAGGCCCGGGTGCTGGCCGAGGGCGCCGACCTGGGCCTCGCCTTCGACGGCGACGCGGACCGCTGCTTCGTCGTCGACGAACGCGGCGCGGGTGTCTCCCCGTCCGCGATCACCGCCCTGGTCGCGGCGCGCGAACTCACCCGCAACGGCGGCAAGGGCACAGTCATCCACAACCTGATCACGTCCTGGTCGGTCCCCGAGGTGGTCCGCGAACACGGCGGCACCCCCGTCCGCACCCGCGTCGGCCACTCCTTCATCAAGGCGGAGATGGCCGAACACGGCGCGATCTTCGGTGGCGAACATTCCGCGCACTATTACTTCCGCGACTTCTGGAACGCCGATACGGGCATGCTCGCCGCCCTCCACGTCCTCGCCGCCCTCGGCGGCGAGCCGGGCCCGCTCTCCGAACTGGTCGCCCAGTACGACCGCTACACCGGGTCCGGAGAGATCAACTCCACGGTCGATGACCAGCCGGCCCGCACGGCAGTGGTACACGCATTCTTCGAGGCGCGCGAGGGCATCACGCTCGACGAACTGGACGGCCTGACGGTCACGGCACCGGACTGGTGGTTCAACCTCCGGGCCTCCAACACGGAACCCTTGCTGCGCCTGAACGTCGAGGCCCGCGACGAGGGGACGATGAAGGCGGTACGCGACGAGGTCCTGGCCCTGGTCCGGGCGTAGGTCCACTCCCGGCCCTCCTGGGCGAGCGTCCGGCCCGTCCGGCGTTCGGGAACCGGACGAGGGCCGGGACGGAGCACCGGTTTCCGGGAAGGGGCGAGCCCGCCGCAGGCGCACCACCCGCCGGCCCCGACCCGCACCGCAACCCCATGCACACCACATCGCCCCACCCGCCCCACCGGCTCCGGGCCGGGCCGCGTCCCCGCCACCCCGGCGGTAGGCTGACGACGCCTGATCCGCGTGAACCGGACACACACGTTCGAATGCCCGAAGGGACCCACCCCATGCCGCTCGAAGCCGGCCTCCTGGAGATCCTCGCCTGCCCGGCCTGCCACGCCCCGCTGGACGACCGCTCGGCAGCCGACAGCCCCGAGCTGGTCTGCACCGGCACGGACTGCGGCCTGGCCTACCCGGTACGGGACGGCATCCCCGTCCTCCTCGTCGACGAGGCCCGCCGCCCCGCGTAACAGCGAGTCACGGGACCGCCGTCACCCACCACACCGGCGACCCCGCCCCGTACACCGCAGACCTCACGCTGAGCAGCACGTGATCGGAGGCCCGTCCCCATGCTCGACGAGTCGTTGCTCGACGCCCCGGAAGCACTGGCCCGAGCCGACCGCCGCGGTCTGCTCCGTGGCGCCGCCGAGGCCGGGGCACGCGTCCGTACCGCCGCCCGGCACGCCGCGGAGGCCGGGATCACCGAACTGACCCCGGAGGGCCGCCCCCGCGCGGTCCTGGTCGCCGGGTCCGGCACGGCCGCATTCGGCGTCTCCGACCTGATCGCCGCACTGGCGGGCGCCTCGGCCCCCGTCACCCGGATCCCCCCTTCCGGCGTCGCACCGGCCGCGGGCGCGATGCGCTGGACGCTCCCCGGCTGGGCCGGCTCCGTCGACCTGCTGCTGATCGCCACGGCCGACGGCACCGAACCGGGCCTCGCCCTCCTCGCCGAACAGGCGTACCGGCGCGGCTGCACGGTCGTTGCCGTCGCCCCCCATCGGTCCCCGCTGCGCGAGGCGGTCGACGGAGTGCACGGCCTCGTCGTACCGATGGCGTCCGCCCCGCACGGCGAGTACGACGCCGAGACCTCGGCCGCGGGCCCCGGCACGCTCTGGGCCCTGTTCACGCCGCTGCTCGCCCTGCTCGACCGGGTCGGCCTGGTCACCGCAACCCCCGAGGCACTGCAGAGCGTCGCCGACCGCCTCGACCGCACCGCTGAACGCTGCGGGCCGACCATTGCCACGTACAGCAACCCGGCCAAGACCCTCGCTGCCGAACTCGCCGACAGCCTGCCCCTCATCTGGACGGAGGGCGACGCCGCAGGACCGGTCGGGCGACGCTTCGCCGCCGTCCTCGCCGAACTGTCCGGCCGCCCGGCCATCGCCGCCGAACTCCCCGAGGCACTCCCCGCCCACGGGGCACTGCTGGCGGGGACCTTCGCCGCCGGAGCCGACCCCGACGACTTCTTCCGCGACCGGGTCGATGAGACGGAGCCCCTGCATGCCCGGGTCGTCCTGCTCCGGGACCGGCCCACCAGCGGCTTGAGTGCCGCCCCGGCCGCCCGCGAACTCGCCCTCGGCCACGACACGGCGATCAGCGAACTCGAACCGGAAGAGGGCACCGAACTCGAAGCCCTCGCCGAACTCCTCGCAGTCACCGACTTCGCCGCCGTCTACCTGTCCCTGGCGTCGGCAGCTCATCCCTGACCCGCTCCACCGCATCGCACGATCCCCGCATCTCACGAGGACGAAAAATCTCCATGGACCGGCTCTCCAACACCGTGCGCCCTTACGCCTGGGGCTCCACCACCGCCATCCCCGAACTGCTCGGCGTCGCCCCCACCGGCGAACCCCAGGCCGAGATGTGGATGGGCGCCCACCCCGGAGCCCCGTCCCGCCTCACCCGTACAGCAGGCACCGAGCAGCCCCTCACCGACATCATCGCCGCCGACCCCGAGCACGAACTGGGCCCGGCCACCGTCGAGAAGTTCGGCCCCCGCCTCCCCTTCCTCCTCAAGCTGCTCGCCGCGGGCGCCCCCCTCTCCCTCCAGGTCCACCCCGACCTCGCGCAGGCCAAGAAGGGGTACGAGGACGAGGAGCGTCGGTCCGTTCCGATCGACGCACCCCACCGCACGTACAAGGACGCCAACCACAAGCCCGAACTGATCTGCGCGCTCACTCCCTTCGAAGGCCTCTGCGGCTTCCGCCGGCCCACCGAGGCCGCCGAGGTGATGGCGGCGCTCGGCGTCGACTCCCTCAAGCCGTACGTCGACCTGCTCGGAGCCCACCCCGAAGAGGCGGCGCTCCGCGAAGTGCTCACGGCGATCCTCACCGCCGACCCCGCGGAGATGGCGGACACGGTCACCGCGGCGGCCGCCGCCGCCGAACGCCTCGGCGGCGCCCACGCCCCGTACGCCCGCATCGCACACCACTTCCCCGGCGACCCGGGTGTCATCGCTGCGATGCTGCTGAACCACGTGCAACTCCAGCCCGGCGAAGCCCTGTTCCTCGGCGCCGGTGTTCCGCACGCCTACCTCGGCGGCCTCGGTGTAGAGATCATGGCCAACTCGGACAACGTGCTGCGCTGCGGACTGACGCCCAAGCACATCGACGTCCCCGAGCTCCTCGGAGTCGTCCGCTTCGAGGCGACCGACCCCGGCATCCTGCGTCCCGAGGCGTCCCCCTCCGGCGAGGAGCTGTACGAGACCCCGGTCGACGAATTCCGGCTGTCGCGCTACGACCTCTCACCCGGCGCCGCCCCCGTGGACCTGACCAGGTCCGCCCCGCAGATCCTGCTCTGCACCGCCGGTGCGCCCCGCGTCGGCACGCTCGACCTCGCCCCCGGCGGCTCGGTCTTCTTGCCGTCGGACGAATCGGTCGAAGCGTCCGGTACCGGCACACTGTTCCGCGCCACAGTGGTGGCCTGACGTACCGTCCGAATCAGCGGCTGCAACAATGTCCGGCCGTACCGCGGCGCCAGGGCCGCAGCATTGACGAAGGGACACCAGGCACCCATGAGTGCGTCAGGCGGAACCAAGGCGATCGTGGCGGCACTCAGCGCCAATCTCGCGATCGCAGTGGCCAAATTCGTGGCGTTCCTGTTCAGTGGCTCGTCGTCGATGCTCGCGGAGAGCGTCCACTCGCTCGCCGACTCGGGCAACCAGGGGCTTCTGCTGCTCGGCGGCAAGAAGGCTCAGCGCGAAGCCACCCCCCAGCACCCCTTCGGCTACGGCCGGGAGCGCTACATCTACGCCTTCCTCGTCTCCATCGTCCTGTTCTCGGTCGGTGGCATGTTCGCGGTGTACGAGGGTTACGAGAAGGTCCGGCACCCGCACGCGATCGAGGCCTGGTACTGGCCGGTCGGCGTACTGGTCTTCGCGATCATCGCCGAGGGCTTCTCCTTCCGGACGGCCATCAAGGAGTCCAACGAGACCCGCGGATCGCTCTCCTGGAAGGAGTTCATCCGCCGCGCGAAGGCCCCCGAGCTCCCCGTCGTCCTCCTGGAGGACTTCGGCGCGCTGATCGGTCTGGTGCTTGCCCTCGCAGGTGTCGGTCTGGCCGTCGGGACCGGCAACGGCGTCTGGGACGGAATCGGCACCCTCTGCATCGGCACCCTGCTGATCATCATCGCGATCGTCCTCGCCGCCGAGACGAAGTCGCTGCTGCTCGGTGAGGCCGCCGGCACCGACCAGGTCGACAAGATCAAGGCTGCGGTCGTCGACGGCGAAACCGTCACCCGCATCATCCACATGCGTACGCTCCACCTCGGCCCGGAGGAACTGCTGGTCGCCGCGAAGATCGCCGTGCAGCACGACGACACCGCCACCGAGGTCGCCAACGCCATCAACGCCGCCGAGGCCCGCATCCGCGAAGCCGTCCCGATCGCCCGGGTCATCTACCTGGAACCGGACATCTTCAACGAGGCGGCCGCCGCCTCGGGCACCAATCCGGCCACGGTCCCCGGCACCGACCCGGCCGATTCAGGCCACTGACCTTCCCGATCCCTCTTCCGACCGCTCCCGGCCCCGAGTGGGCTGGGAGTGACAGGGCCGATCGGTGTAGATTCGACGGCAGTGTCAGACGTCGCTGCTGATGGCGGTCGGCCGCTCCGCTCCTGCGGACCGGGCGAGGGAGAGAGGGCCTCCGACGGTCTGCGCTGCGAGCGCCCGGGCATTCGTGTGCCCGCCGCCGCAGAGCCGGCCCTACCCACCCTCGACCCCATTACGAGGAGCAGCCCGTTATGACGACGGTCGCCAATCGACAGGACTTCAAGGTCGCCGACCTCTCCCTCGCGGAGTTCGGCCGCAAGGAGATCACGCTCGCCGAGCACGAGATGCCCGGCCTGATGTCGATCCGCAAGGAGTACGCCGCCGCGCAGCCGCTCGCCGGCGCCCGCATCACCGGCTCGCTGCACATGACCGTGCAGACCGCCGTGCTGATCGAGACCCTGGTCGCCCTCGGCGCCCAGGTCCGCTGGGCCTCCTGCAACATCTTCTCCACCCAGGACCACGCCGCCGCAGCCATCGCCGTCGGCCCGAACGGCACCCCGGACGCCCCCGCCGGCGTCCCGGTCTTCGCCTGGAAGGGCGAGACGCTGGAAGAGTACTGGTGGTGCACGGAGCAGGCCCTGACCTGGCCGAACACCCCCACCGGCGGCCCGAACATGATCCTCGACGACGGCGGCGACGCCACCCTCCTCGTCCACAAGGGCGTCGAGTTCGAGAAGGCCGGATCGGCCCCGGACCCGTCGACCGCAGACAGCGAGGAGTACGGCCACATCCTCACCCTGCTGAACCGCACCCTCGGCGAGGCCCCGCAGAAGTGGACCCAGCTGGCGTCCGAAATCCGCGGCGTCACCGAGGAAACCACGACCGGTGTGCACCGGCTGTACGAGATGCACCGCGACGGCACCCTCCTCTTCCCGGCGATCAACGTCAACGACGCCGTCACCAAGTCCAAGTTCGACAACAAGTACGGCTGCCGCCACTCCCTGATCGACGGCATCAACCGCGCCACGGACGTCCTGATCGGCGGCAAGACCGCCGTTGTCTGCGGCTACGGCGACGTGGGCAAGGGCTGCGCGGAGTCCCTCCGCGGCCAGGGCGCCCGCGTGATCATCACCGAGATCGACCCGATCTGCGCGCTCCAGGCAGCAATGGACGGCTACCAGGTCGCCACCCTCGACGACGTCGTCGCCCAGGCCGACATCTTCGTCACCACGACGGGCAACAAGGACATCATCATGGCCGCCGACATGGCCAAGATGAAGCACCAGGCGATCGTCGGGAACATCGGCCACTTCGACAACGAGATCGACATGGCCGGTCTCGCCAGGATCGACGGCATCGTCAAGGACGAGGTCAAGCCGCAGGTCCACACGTGGACGTTCCCCGACGGCAAGGTCATCATCGTGCTGTCCGAGGGCCGCCTGCTGAACCTGGGCAACGCCACGGGCCACCCCTCGTTCGTCATGTCCAACTCGTTCGCGGACCAGACCCTGGCCCAGATCGAGCTGTTCACCAAGCCCGAGGAGTACCCGACCGACGTCTACGTGCTGCCCAAGCACCTCGACGAGAAGGTCGCCCGCCTCCACCTCGCCGCGCTCGGCGTGAAGCTCACGACGCTCCGCCCCGAGCAGGCCGCCTACATCGGCGTCGAGGTCGAAGGCCCGTACAAGCCCGACCACTACCGCTACTGATCCGGCGCTGATCCCGTCTGTCAGCGGCACAGATCAGACCGGCCGGTGACCGGTCCAGAACTGCCCTGACGGACGGGCCGGCCCCACCCTCAGCAGCAGATACGAGCGCAGGCCCCCGCACCCCCGTGTCGGGGGCCTGCGTCGTACCGCACCCGCACAGCCCGAGGAACCCGAAGGACCCCATGCCCCGCGGCCGTTATTCGCTCCACGATCCCCACGACCACACCCCCCTCGGCCAAGAACATTTCCAATGCGCCCCAGGCCCCTCCGGCTGGCGCTACGTCTCCCGGACCACCGCCCCCTCCGGCGATCACCTGGGCTCCGTCGACCTCACCCTCGACGAACTCGGCCGCCCCGTTCGCCTCGAACTCCACGCCGCGAGCTGGCAGATCCGAGGAGCCGCCCTCGAAGGCGTCACCTGGGTCCGCACCGATCCGACCGGTACCCAGGCCACCGAAGGCAATGTCCGCGCCCACGCCTTCACCGGCACCTCCCCCGCATTCCTCGTCGCGACCTCACGACTGCTGCGCCTCACCCCCGGTTCCCCCGCGACCCGCGTCCGCCTCGTCGCCTTCACGGACCCGGTCCTCGCCCCCCGTACCGTCGACCAGTCCTGGGCCCTGGTGAACAGTGAAGCGCATGCCACTGACAGTGGCCCCCTGATGGTGGACGAATACCAGGTCAGTGCCCTGGACACGGGTGAACAGCACACCGTCCACATCGCCGGCGACGTGGTCCTCTCGGCCCCCGGCATCGAGCTCGAAGAGCTGGAATCCCCGCCCTCCCCTCGCTAAGCAGGCGGCGCAAACCCAGTGCCCGGAGTCCGTACCGGAGACTCGTCCGCCCCGGAAACCCCAGAAATCCCAGAAGCCCCAGGGTTAACGGGTTGCACAGGGGCCGGCCACTCCACGGACCCCGACCCAGCCGTTACACCCCCCGCGCCGTCCACGCCGCTCTGTCCGACCACGGGCAGACCCGTCTGCCCGTCCACAGGCGGACCCGCGACCTCCGGGGAAACCCTCTGCGCAGCGGCGAACACCCGCCGCGCATCCCGTGCCTGCCGCTCGTTCACCACGCCGGCCAGATACGCCGCAGCCGGTACCCCTTCCGGAACAGGAACCCCCGTACGCGCGGCCAGCTCCCCACCCAGCCGCGTGGCCATCGACCACCCCACCTCCGCATCGAGCTGGTTCATCCGCGTCAGGTACTGCCGTATCGCCAGCCACAGCTCGTCCGGCACCGCCGACAGATCAAGCCCGGCGAACCGCCCGACCACCCACGGCGGCGGAGGCGGCACGGCGACACCCCGCCCGGCCGGTACCCGTTCCCGCACGACGAGCGTCCCCGCGAAGACATCTCCGAGCCGCCGCCCCCGCGCCGACACCAGTGACGCGATGGATGCGACGACCCCGAGCGTCATCAGGATCTCGATGACCCCCATCGCCCCGCGCACCAGCGCGTGCCGGAACCGGATCGGCCCGCCGTCGTCCCGCACCACCCGGAGCCCGCACGCCAGCTTCCCCAGCGAACGGCCGTGGCTGAGCGTCTCCACCGCGATCGGCCCGCCCACCAGCACGAGCAGAAACGTGGCGACGGCAATGGCCGCGCTCGCCGCCTCGTCCAGCGTCACCGTCGCGACGGCCAGCCCGATCGACACCAGGATGAAAACCGTCCACACCACGAAAAGATCAATCGCCAGAGCCAGCGCCCGACTCGGCAGCTTCGCCGGCCTCAGCCCCAGCACGACCGCGTCCCCGGTCACAAGCTCACTCATTGCCGCCCACCCTTCGCCGACCTTCCGTGCCCCTCGGGAGCTCAGTCTGTCAAGCTGACCCGCAGCGCGCCGCAGTAGTACGGACCCGTACGCACCCATGCCTGGAGCAGCAGCCGACCATGGATCTCGACGTCTTCGTGACAGCCCACCGCACCGAGTGGGACCGCCTGGACCACCTCCTGCACCGCGGGCGCCGTCTCACCGGCACCGAAGCCGACGAACTCGTCGCCCTCTATCAACGGACGGCCACCCATCTCTCACTGATCCAGTCCAGCGCCCCGGACCCGATGCTCACCGCGCGCCTCACCCAGCTCGTGGCCCGCGCCCGGTCCACGGTGACGGGTACCCGCCGGGCCACCTGGCGCGACGCCACCCGCTTCCTGACCGCCGGCTTTCCCGCAGCGGTCTACCGCTCCAGGCACTGGTGGATACCCACGGCCGTCCTCTCGACGCTCCTGGCCGCACTCATGGGCTGGTGGATCGGCACCCACCCGGAGGTCCAGGCAGCGATCGCCGCCCCTGAAGACCTCCGCCGCATGACCAGCCCCGGAGGGGAGTACGAGACGTACTACTCCAGCCACCCGGCCGCTTCGTTCGCCGCCCAGGTCTGGACGAACAATGCTCAGGCGGCCGCGATGTGTCTGGTCCTGGGGGCGTTCCTCTGCCTGCCGGTGATCTGGATCCTCTTCGTGAACGTACTCAACCTCGCAGTCGGCATCGGACTGATGTCGTCGGCCGGCCGACTCGACACCTTCCTCGGCCTGATCCTCCCGCACGGACTGCTCGAACTCACCGCGGTATTCGTCGCAGCCGGTACAGGCCTTCGCCTCGGCTGGACGGTCATCGACCCCGGCCCGCAGACCCGCCGCTCCGCCCTCGCGCAGCAAGGCCGAGCCGCCATCGGCATGGCCATCGGTCTGGCCCTGGTCCTGTTCGTCTCGGGCGTGATCGAAGGTTTCGTCACCCCCTCGGGTCTCCCCACCTGGGCCCGTATCGCCATCGGTATCGCGGCCGAGCTGGCGTTTCTCGCGTACGTCTACATACTCGGCGGCCGCGCGGCCCGAGCCGGCGAGGCAGGAGACCTCGACGCCACCGAGCGAAGCGCCGAGCTCCCGACCGCTGCCTGATGGTGCGTATGACCCCGCTGACCTGCTAGTCTTCTCCTCGCCCCAAAAAACCATTGACATGGTGGACAGGGGGAGGTAGATTCAAACGGTTGAGTCGGACTGGACAGGTTCGATCCCAACGGCTAGTATCTATCTCGCTCTCAACGGAACCAAGTTTCCGCAGAGCCGTTGATTCCTTTATCTATCTCGAGCAATGAAGCCGATCCGATCGGTCGAAATGCTTCTGATAAAGTCGGATCCGCCGAAAGGCAAAGGCCACTCCAAGGGCCACCGGAATCAAATTCGGACCGGAAACGGAAACGAAAAAGAGTTTGGTAAGGTTGGAGCCGCCGGAAAGGGAACGCGAAAGCGTAGAACTGGAAAGCGCAGTAACAAATCTTCTGCTTCGCAGAGGGCCCGCTTCGACCGGGAATCGGACACGAAAGAGTCTGATA
>NZ_JBICXB010000035.1:0-73398 GCF_043200055.1 Streptomyces sp. NPDC048496
GGGGGGGGGGGCTGGGTTACGGGCGCGCCGGGGCCCCCCGCCGTGGCCCGCCCCCCCCCCCCCCGGCCGGCCCCAAACCACCCCGCCGGCCCCGCCCCCGGGGGGCCCCCCCCCCACGGGGCGTTCAGCGGCCGTAGGTGTCCTCGCAGATCCGGGCCTCGGGGCTGCCCGCGGACCAGCCTCCGTAGCCCCGGCCGAGGGCGCAGACACTTGTCCCGGTGACGGGGGCGGCCGGCGGATTCGGCACCCGCGCGGCTGCGGGCGGGGCATGACGAGGCCGGGGCACGACGACGTGCTCCCGCTGCTGCGGGGCGCGTGGCGCGGTGCGTCGGGTGTCCGACGGCGCCTTCGCCGTTCGGCCGGACGCCTTCGGTGACGGCTTCGGGTCGGGGATCGCCTCCAGGGTGTCCCGGACCGGCGGCCCCACGATCTGGGGCGCCAGGTCCTGGACGGGCCTGCTGGTCTCGGGCCGGGGCGCAATGCCCGGCCGGGGCTCCACGGACACACAGCCGGTGACGGCAGTGACTGCCACGCCGACCAGGAGCTTCACGGTGATACTGGTTCGCTGCACCTGGGCAACTCTGCTGTGCGGGCAGGGCACTGCGCGAGCCGGCCGGTGATGATTGGCCCTCACGAGTGACCCCGGTCAGCGCAACGCCTCGGCATGCGGCGTCTGCCCGCCGGGCGGCGTGGAGTGTGGGTCAGTCACCGGTCGTGCCGTCGATCCGTTCCCGGACCAGATCGGCGTGGCCGTTGTGCCGCGCGTACTCCTCGATCATGTGGGTGTAGATCCACCGCAGGTTGAACTGTTCGCCCTTGCGGCTGCGGCCAACCGACAGATCGTCGAGCCCGTGCTTCGCGGCGATCTCCCGGGCCGCGTCGATCTCCGTCCGCCAGGTGGCCCCGGCCTCCTCCCAGGTGTCCGCCTCGGTGGGATGGAAGTCGCCGTCCTCGTCCTCGTCGGTGCAGTACAGCGACTTCGCGTCCTCGCCGGCCATGACGTTGCGGAACCAGTGGCGCTCCACCTCCGCCATGTGCCGTATCAGCCCGAGCAGGCTGAGCTGCGACGGCGCTACGGACGCCTCCCGCAACTGGGCGTCGGTGAGCCCCGCACATTTCAGCGCGAGCGTGTCGCGGTGATAGTCGAGCCAGCCCTCGAGCATCGGGCGTTCGGCGGCGGTGATGGCGGGTTCGGAACGTTCGTCTGCGGTCATGCCAGGCATTCTTTCCCGGTGATCACGATCTGACCAGATGTTATTCGCCGGGGGGTGCCAGCATGCCGCGCAGCAGTTCGGCGAAGCCGGTGCGCAGCTCTTCCTCGGTCGGTACGGACCGGTGGTACGACCCCGCGGCGCACGAGAACATCAGCCCTTCGCACCAGGCCACCAGGGAGAGGGCGTGCCGCTCGGGCTCGGCCGAACCGGCTGCCGTCATCAGCGCCACCAGGGGTTCGCGGAACTGTCCGCCCGTCGCGTCGAAGAACTCCCGAAGCTCCGGGCGCCGGGTGGCCTCCAGGGCCAGTTCGTAGCGGCAGATGAGCAGTTGGGGTGGCGGGCCAGGTATCGGTGCAGGGCTGAGGCGAGGCTGCCGAAGCCCCATGCGGTCGTCATCGGCAGCGGAATCGGCGGCCTCACCGCCGCCGTGTCCCTCTGCCGGCGCGGCTGGCAGGTCACCGTCCTGGAGCGGGCCGCTTCGCTGGAGCCCGTCGGCGCAGGCATCGGCCTGGCCCCCAACGCGCAGGGCGCCCTGGACGTCATCGGTCTCGGCGACCGGATCAAATCCCTGGCCGCCTGGCAGGGCGACGGCGGTATGCGCAGTCCGAGCGGCCGCTGGATGTCCCGGACGGACAGCGCGGCGGCGACCGAGCGGTTCGGCGGAGCGATGGTCCTGCTGCACCGTGCGACCCTGATCGATGCTCTCGTGGCCGAACTGCCCGTATCCGTGATCCGGACCGGAACGACGGCGGAACTCGTGAACCCGGGCACCGCGGGCGGCGCCCGCGCCGTGGTCAGGACGCCTACCGCGGACCTCGAGGCCGACCTCGTCATCGCAGCCGACGGCATCAACTCGGCCGTACGCACACACCTCTTCCCCGATCACCCCGGGCCGTCGTACGCAGGTTTCACCACCTGGCGCGTCGTCGTCCCCGCGCCCGAGCAGTCCTTCGCCCCGCACGAGACCTGGGGTCGCGGCGCTCTCTGGGGCACCCAGCCGCTCAAGGACGGCCGGATCTACGCGTACGCAGCCGCGATCGCCCCCGCCGGAGCCCGGGCCGCCGACGACGAGAAGGCCGAGCTGCTGCGCCGCTTCGGCGCGTGGCACGATCCGATCCCGGGGATCATCGCCGCCGTCGAACCCGACCAGGTGCTCCGCAACGATGTGCACCATCTGATCGATCCGCTGCCCGCGTTCCACCGGGGCCGGACCGTCCTGGTCGGCGACAGCGCCCACGCCATGGCGCCCACCCTCGGGCAGGGCGGCAATCAGGCCATCGAGGACGCAATCGTGCTCGCCCACCACGCGGCGCCCGACGCCGACCTCGGGACTGCGCTCGCCGCGTACAGCGCGGACCGGCTCCCCCGGACGGGCGCTGTCGTCCGCAAGGCCGCCCGGGTGGCCCGTCTGATGCGCCTGACCAGCGCCCCCGCCGTCGCGGTGCGCGACACGCTGATGTCCGCCGTGTCCCGGCTCGGGCCGGCGCTGGTGCTGCGTACCTTCGACGGCATCGCGGACTGGCAGCCGCCGCAGCACACGTATGCTGCCCGGGCGAAGGACATGCATATGACACGGCGTGAGTAAGAGGGAGACCCCAGTGAAGGTCGGCTGCATCGGGCTCGGCGACATCGCGCAGAAGGCGTATCTGCCGGTCCTCACCGCCCTGCCCGGGGTCGAACTGCATCTGCAGACCCGCACTCCCGCCACCCTCGCCGCCGTCGCCGCGTCCCACCGGATCCCGCCGGAGCAATGCCACTCCGAGCTCGACTCGCTGATCGCCCAGGACCTGGACGCCGCCTTCGTCCACGCCCCGACCTCCGTACACCCGGAGATCACCGACCGGCTGCTCCGGGCCGGTGTGCCCACGTACGTGGACAAGCCGCTCGCCTACGAACTCGCCGATTCCGAGCGGCTGGTCAACCTTGCCGAGGAGCGCGGTGTCAGCCTGGCCGTCGGCTTCAACCGTCGGTTCGCGCCCGGCTATGCGCAGTGCGTCGAGCACCCGCGCGAGCTGATTCTCATGCAGAAGAACCGGGTGGGCCTGCCCGAGGAACCGCGCGCCATGGTGCTCGACGACTTCATCCATGTCGTCGACACCCTGCGCTTCCTGGTGCCGGGGCCGGTCGAGCACATCGTCGTACGGGCGCGGATCCGCGAAGGCCTGATGCACCATGTCGTGCTGCAGCTGTCCGGAGACGGATTCACCGCCATCGGCGCGATGAACCGGCTCAGCGGCTCGACGGAGGAGCGGCTCGAAGTCTCCGGACAGGACTCCAAGCGTGAGGTCGTCAACCTTGCCGAGGTGATCGACCACAAGGGACAGCCGAGCCTGCGGCGGCGTGGCGACTGGGTGCCGGTGGCCCGTCAGCGCGGCATCGAGCAGTGCGTGCTGTCCTTCCTGGACGCCGTGCGTGCCGGGAAACCGCTGAGTGCCCGGGACGCGCTGGAGACGCACGAACTGTGCGAGCGCATTCTGCGGGACCTGGACTGCGCGTAGCGGAAGCCGCTGGTCAGGGCGGGTCCGGATGCGTCCCGCTCGGGCCGGATGCAGGCTGGGGGGATGGACCGCCAGCCCGTGGAGGTGACCTGGTGAAGCCCCACGACGAGCCACCGGGGTGGGGTGCTCTCCAGCCACCGCCCGGCTACTACTCGGCGGACGGGCGGCCACCCGATACGATGCAGCGCGCCCTGATCCTGGACTGGGCGGTCAATCAGCGGATCGCGAGCGGCTGGCGGGTGGAGTCGCGCGCCGAGACGCAGGTCGTCATGGTCCGCGGGCAGCCGCTGAACCATGTGCTGCACGCTCTGCTCATGGTGTTCAGCTGCTTTCTGTGGGGCGCCGTGTGGGTGGCGCTGGCCGTGACGAACAAGGTCGAGCGGGTTGCCCTCACCGTCGACGCACAGGGGCACATCGTCTCGGTCAACGCCCCGTCATAGCCGTGCCGCCGGAGCGGCCGCACCGACCGGTTCCGCCAAGCTCCGCCGCCGGAGGGACCGTGCACCCTCATAGGCGCAGAACACCGCCAGCACCCCGAGCGCACCCTGCGCCGGCCAGTCGCCCAGCCGGACGTAGAGCGTGCTGCCGGTGGCCAGCGGTACGTCGAACACGGCGGCCGCGCTGGTGTCCGTACCGAGCGGGGTGCCGATGCGACGCCCCTGCGCGTCGTACACCGCACTGATCCCGGTGAGCGTGGCGTGCACCATCGGACGGCCGGTCTCAGCCGCCCGGAGGGCGCCCAGCGAGGCATGCTGGGCCGGCGCCCAGCTGTGCTGGAACGTGGACGTCGACGACTGGGCGATCAGCACCTGGGCCCCGTCCTGGGCAAGCCGCCTGCTCATGTCGGGGAACGCCGACTCGAAGCAGATCAGCGGACCTATACGCAGCCTCTCCGCTCCGCCCGGGGACCCTGAGGAATGCACCGGGGACGGCGGCTCGGGAACGGACATCAGCACCTGCCGGGTCCCGCGCAGCCGGTCCTCGCCCGCCGCCTTGCCCAGCGACGTCACCCAGCCGAGCACCGAACGAGCCGGAATGTACTCGCCGAACGGCACCAGACGCATCTTGTCGTAGCGGTCCCCGGTCGGGCCGTCCGGTCCCACCAGCACCGCACTCTTGAAGATCCCCGTCCGGCCCGAGGCGTGGGCCTGCCGGGCATCCATATTGACCAGCACATCCGCGCCGACCTCGCGTGACACCTTCGCGATCCGGTCTGCGAGATCAGGGTGCTGTGACAGGTCCTCGCCGACGCTGCTCTCGCCCCAGACGACCAGGTCGAGCTGGCGGCCCGCCAGCGTGCGGGTCAGTTGCTCGCTGCGTGCGAAACGCAGCTCCACGCTGTTCGTCCCCTCGACCACGCCGGGTTGTACGACGGCGATCCGGGCCACTCCCGCGGGCTCCGGCTGCGGCGCCCACCCCCATATCGCGCCCACTGCCAGCGCGCCCACCACGATGCCGGCCGCCGCGGCCGTCCGGGCGGCGGACGTCACGAGCAACAGGGTGACCGCGATGTTCACCGCCACCACCAGGAGGCTCACCAGCCACACCCCTCCGACCGATGCCACCCGGAGCGCCACGGGCACCTGCCACTGGCTTGCGCCGAGGAGCCCCCAGGGACCGCCGAGCGCATCCCAGGAGCGGGCCAGTTCGATCATCAGCCAGCCGGACGGGACCACGATCAGGGCCGCCGCGACCCTTGCGACGGACGGTGATCCGCCCAGCAGCCGGGAGACCAGCAGCCCCCACGGCGCCCAGAGCAGACCGAGGAACGCCGCCAGTATCACGAGGAACACATGCAGGCTCGGCAGCAGCCAGTTGTGCACCGCGATCAGATAGCCCGTACCGCCGAGCCAGCCGTCGAGTGCGGCCCGCCGACCCGTACCTGCCGACCGGATCAGCAGCAGCCACGGCACCAGCGCGACGTACGCGAACCACCACAGAGCCGGGGCGGGAAAGGCGAGCGCGGGCAGTGCACCCGCGAGCAGCGCAGCACCACCGCGCCACCAGGGCGACCGGAGCAGGCGCTCCCCCTTCTCACGCCGAACGGCCGGAATTCGCATGCCGCGCCTCCTCGTCCTGCCCGGTGAGCAGTCTCCCCCTCCTCCTTCCCCAGTGTGGGGGGAGGGGAACGGCCGCGGCCAGAGAGGGAGTGGGGCCCGAGGCGCGGATCAGCCGGGGGCGAGCTCCCCGGTGAGGCTGCGCCACTTCTCATGGACGGCGACGGTACGGATCCGCCAGCCGGTCTCCGTGCGCAGCAGCCCGAACGCGTACCGGCCGCCGGAGACGAAGTTCGGCGCCGTGGTGGTGTCCGCGGCCCCGGTGGCGCCGTCGTCCGGCGCGCCCCGCAACCGCATCGGGTTGAGGTAGTCGGCCTGCACCTCGGCCCGGTCGCCGGGATAGCCCCCCAGGTCCTGGAGGTCGAGCCGGCGGTTGACGATCAGATGCTGTCGTACGGGGAAGAGGCGCATGGTTTCCGCGAGCCACTGAGCGACCTCGGCGGCGGTCCCCTCGATGCCGCCCGCGCTGCGGTAGTCGGCGCGGCCGTCCGGGGTGAACAGCTCCCCGTAGTCCTGCCAGGCGCTGTCGTCCACCGCCACCGCATAGCCGGTGATCACTGCATCGATGGACAACTGGTCCATCACGGTTGCGAGAGCCACGCGCTGCGTCATGCGGTCAGTGTGTGCCCGTCGACCGCCGAGGCCAAGGGCCGTGCACGCGCGGCGGCGGTCCGGTCCTGATCCGGATGTCCGGTGCCCGGCCCGGTGTGTGCCTCAGCAGGGGACCACGGCCACCGGCCCGAGCGCGTGCGTGAGCGTTGTCTGCGCGACCGGGGACAGCCCGAACCCGAGTTCCTCGCCGCCCTTGCGCCGCCCGATCACCGTGAGCGCGGCGGTCGCCGACGCCGTGACCAGGGTGCGCGACGCGGAGCCATGGATCGGCTCCAGCACGAGCTCGACCTGCGGGTACTTCTCGCGTCGGCCTGCGGTGAGCTCCGCGAGGGTCCGCTCGGCGGCGCCCGCCGCCGCGTCCCGGTCGAAGACGGGTCCGCCGGAGAGCATCGACGAGAACATCGTCCAGCCGTGCACGATCCGCAGGCGCGCGCCGGGCCGGGCTGCTGCGGCCTCGAACGCGAAATCCAGTACCGCCTCGCTGCTCTCGTCGGCAGCCACTCCCGCAACGATGTCCGGAAATGTCTCCGCCGCGTCCATCGCGTCGTCGTCCCCCCGACCGCTGTGGACGACGACGACCGGGCACGTGGCCATCGAAGCTGTCGCCAGGCTGTTCGAGCCGATCAGCAGGGACCGGAATCCGCCCAGACCGCGGGAGCCCAGCACCAGCAGCGACGCGTTCCCGCCGAGCGAGGTCAGCGCGGACACGGGGAAGCCGAGCGGGCTGAGCGTGGCCGGGTGCAGGTCCGGAGCGATCAGCGACACCCGCCGTACGGACTCCGTGAGCAACTCCTCGGCCTGTCGCTGCTGCGCCTCCTGGACGGTACGCCGGGTGGGGATCCGGACATGCACGATCGTCAGCGGAAGTCCTCGCCGGACGGCTTCGCGCGCCGCCCAGTCGAGGGCCTCGTAGCTGTGCGACGAGCCGTCGACGGCGGCGATCACGGGAATCTCGGTGGTGGTCATGGAGTCCTCCAGAGTCCGGCGGTGCATGTCCCGGGCTGGTATGCGAACGCAGCATCCGGCAGGGACTTTCGACCCCTTTTCTACCCTGTGCGTCCGAGGGCCCCACCGGCGGGTGCAGGACCGGCCGCTTTCCGGTGCCGGGCGGAGGCCGACCCGGACCACCGCCGGGACCTGTTCCGTCCGCTATGGCCGGTCGCCCTCCGGTATTCCGGCGCGAGCCTGCGCGGCGGTTCCGGTCGCCGGCCGGGTGTGCTCCACGGCGGCGCGGGGCGGGCACGGGCATGACGCGCGGCCCGTTGCGCGCCCGGCCCGCGGGCGGGCTCGGCGCACTCACAGGGCCGCAGCGAGCCCCTCCATCTGCTCGGCGAGCCACGGGTCGGGGTGCGGGACGCTGCCGTACTCGTTGTCCTCCTCGACGTTTGCCCGCGCCTGGGTCACGTGGGCAGCGACAGGTCGGCGCCCCGGGAGCAGGTCTTCCAGCCCGAGGTCGCTCGTCGTCGTGCTCGAGGCGCGCCACCGACGGGTGGGTTGACGACCGGTACTCCGAGGGGCGTACTTCAGCTGCCTTCGGATGTACGACGACGCCGGGCGCTTCCCGAGAGATGCTCCGGGCATGGAGAACCAGCCCGCACGGGTCACCACGACAGAGCCGGTGCGCGGTAGCGCAGTCGGCTCCCCGCCGACCGCGCCCGTGTGGCGGAATGCGCGCCCGGTGGAGCGCCTCTGCTACCGGACCGGCGCGCTCCTCGTCGTCTCCGGGCTGCTGCATCTGATCGTCTTCGCCGTCGACGGCGGCTCCTGGGACGGCCCGGTGTCCTGGCGCAAGCCCATCACCTTCGGGGTCTCGTTCGGACTGACGCTCATCGCGCTCTGCTGGGTGGCGTCCTACCTGCGCATACGCCCCCGCACGCGTACCGTGCTGCTCGCGCTGTTCGCCGTCGACTGCGTGCTGGAGGTCGGCGGCATCACGCTCCAGGCGTGGCGCGGAGTACCGTCCCACTTCAACATGGAGACCCCCTTCGACACGGCGGTCTCCATGACGCTGGCCGTCGGCGGGGGAGTGCTGGTCGTCATCCTCACCGCCCTCGCGGTCGCCTCGTTCCTCCGGCGCCCGGACGGACCGACGGGCATGGCGCTCGCCCTGCGGGCCGGTTTCGCGATCCTGGTCGTCGGGCTGCTGTCCGGAGCGGCGATGATCGCCCGTGGCGTCTATCTGACACGCACCGGTCATCAACTGGCCGGCTACGACTCCACGGCATCGGTGAAGCCACTGCATGGAGTGAGCCTGCACGCGATCCTGGTGCTGCCCCTGCTGGCCGGAGTGCTGGCCAGAACCTCGTGGAGCGCCCGCACCCGTCGTACCGTCGTCCGCGCCGCCGTCGGGTGTTATGCGGCCGCCGTGGGCGGGGCGCTGGTGTGGGCGGTCGTCGCGTACTGACGAAGGTGGTGCAGGCAGCCGGGCGGTGAGGAGGCGGACTCGGAGCACCTGATGCAAGCTGCGGAAAAGGCAACGGGGCGAGGTGAAGCGCGAAAGGCGATCATGAGTGCGAGGGATGCGAACGTCCGAAATGCCGGGGCCGCGGCCCCGGCCGGTGCAGCGGCGGCCACCGGTGCGGCCGAACCGGCCGACGCAGCGCTGTCCGGTTGCGCGGCGCTGGTGACCGGCGCCTCCAGCGGCATCGGGGCGGCCACCGCCCTGGCACTGGCCCGGCAGGGCGCGGCCCTCGCGCTGGTCGCCCGTCGAGCCGACCGGCTGGAGGAACTGGCCACCGCGATCCGGGACCGGGGCGGCACGTGCGTCGCCCTCACCGCCGACCTCCGCGTGGCGACACAGGCCCGTCGCGCCGTCGAGGACGCCGCGGACCGGTTCGCACGGCTGGACGTGCTGGTGAACAACGCCGGATACGTGGCGATCGGCGCAGTGGAGGAAGGCGACCCCGAGGAATGGGATCGGATGGTCGACCTCAATCTCAAGGCCGTCCTGCACATGTCGCAGGCAGCGCTGCCGCACCTGCTGCGCGCGGCCGATGACGGCCCGCGCCGGGTCGCCGACCTGGTGAACGTCAGCTCGCTCGCGGGCCGGGTGGCCCGTAAGAACAACAGCGTCTATTCGGCGACGAAACACGCGGTCGGAGCATTCAGCGAGGCCCTGCGCCAGGAGGTCACGGGGCGCGGTGTCCGGGTGGGCCTCGTCGAGCCGGGGATGACCACGACGGAGATGTCGACCGGCGCCGGGTTCGCGGCCGCGCGTGATCTGCCGCAGAGCACATGGCTCGACGCCGAGGACATCGCCCGGGCCATCGCCTTCATGGTCGCTCAGCCGCGGCACGCGGCGGTCAACGAGATCATGGTGCGCCCGACGGCCCAGGAACACTGAACCCTGGGATCCATCGACCTCGCTGATGTCCAGGGAGCGGCCCATGGCGGGGCCGCCGCCCGTTCCCGCCGGGTGGATTCCAGGGATCGTCGCAACACAGGGCGTGTGTTGTGACGAGCTTAGGGTTCGCCGTTGAGTGCCCGGACGAGTTCGTCGACTGCAGGTGCGCCGGCGAGCCCCTTGGGCGTGGTGTAGACGCGGCAGGTCAGCCCGTATGTTTCGGCTGCGGCCGGGAAGGGATCGTGGCCGTTGACGCGGATGGTCGGCGATCCGGGAAAACGTAGGGACTGGGCCTGTTCGTCGGTTTCCACGGCGAGCAGGCTGACGTGGTGCCCGGGGTTCCCGGACTCCATGCCGTGGGCGGCCCCTTCAAGTCCGACACCGTCCGGGCCGCCCTGGCGGCCGACCCCACCATCTCCGACGAGGCCCTGATCCAGCACGTGAACGAGGTGCACGGCGAGGACCCGAAGAACGTCCAGACCGTGCCCCGGACGCGCCGCCGGATCGAGGACAAGCGCAAGAAGAAGGCGTCTCTGGATGGACCGCCGGACACGCGCGAACGCCCCGTCCGTGGGGGACGGGGCGCTCGGTGAGGCGGTTATGCGGTCATGCCGGCGTGCTACGGGTTGACCGGCAGCACGGGCGTGTAGAGCGTGGGCACGTTCCACTGCTGCGCCGGGGTGCCGTTGCAGTCGAACAGCTGGAACTGGGTGCCCCAGTTGCGGTTGGCCCACGGCACGTCGAGACAGCGGCCCGACTGCGGGTTGTAGATCGAGCCGTCGGCGCGGGGCAGCCACTGCTGGCCGCCCTCGCCCAGGCACTGCCAGAAGATCACGGCACTGCCCGACGTGGTCTGGTTGCCGCTGACGGCGACGCACTGGCCCTGCTGGGTGAGGGTGCCGTTGGCGTTGACGCTGAGCTTCTGGGCGTCGGTGCCGTTGCAGCCCCACAGTTGGGGCCGCATGCCGTTGCCGCTGTTGTTGCCCGGGGCGTCCACGCAGATGTCCGGGGAGGCGGCGAAGCGGATCGGGCTGCCGGCCGTGGTGGCCTGCGGGGTGTAGCCCTGGTAGACGGCGAGGTTGCTGACGCGGCCGGCCAGCCAGTTGTTGGGCTGGCTCTGGTACTTGTAGCGGCCCATGACCAGCTTGCCGCTCGGCGCCGGGCTGGTGCTCGCCGTGTGGTAACCGCTGGAGCCCAGACGCCCGTTGACGTACAGGCTCATGGCTCCGGTGGTGGCGTTGTACGTCGCCGTCAGCTGCGTCCAGACGCCGGCCTTGAACGCGTTGGCGGTGTTGACCGTGGCGTTGAAGTCGTACGGCCAGCCGTCGTCGTCACCGCGGGCGATGGCGAAGCGCCAGTTGCCCGAGTCCGCCCACAGCATGAACGCGCTGCCGTGGCCCGTGTCCTGGCTGACGATCACACCGTCGGGCTTGTCCAGCTTCGCCCAGGTGCTGATCGTGAAGCTCTGCCGGGTGTCGACGACCTTGTCCGGTGCGGTGACGGTCGACTTCAGGGTGTCGCTGAAGACGGCGACGTCGACCGAACGGCCGTCGACGGTGTCCTTGGCATAGCTGATGTTCGCCGCGGTGCCGTCGTTGCCGGCGGGAACCGCCTTGGTGTCGCCCTCCAGGCGCCACTGCACGGTCGGTGCCTGGGTGTCGCCGCGCACGTGGTGACCGTCGAAGCCGGTCACGGCGCCGGAGGTCGTGGTGGCCGCCCAGGCGTGCAGCGTGCCGGCGCTGTCCAGGGCCCAGAAGTCCGGCACCCCGTCGTCGGTGACGTCACCCTCGGAGCCGACGCGCGGGAAGCCGGAGCCGGTGATACCCCAGCCGATGCGGGTCGTGGGCTGGGCCGTGACCCCGGTGAACACGGTGTACGTGACCCCCAGGAGGTCGTCGGTGCGGGTGGCGGTGGCGAGCTTGTACTGGAAGATGTCGCCGCTGGTGCGGTTGCGCACCCACAGGGCCGGGGCGGTGTCTGCCGTGGTGGCGGTGGACAGGTCCAGGGTGTTGCCCGGGACCATCAGGTCCTTGTTGTCCCAGTCGCCGCTGCCGGACACCAGGGCCGGCGGGGCGAGCGTCTGGTTGGACTTGACGGGGTAGAACCACAGGTTGCCGGACTCCACGGCGAGCAGACCGGTCGCGTCGGACACCTTGCGGCTCGGCGTGCGCGTGGTGCGGGCCGGGCCGGTCGGGGTGATCTGGCTGGAGTACTGCCAGCCCGTGCCGTTGTGGTAGCCGGCGCAGGAGCTTGCGTACGCCGGGTCGCAGTCCGGCTTGTCGACGGTGTGCTTGGTGCCGAGGGTGAACCGGCCCGGGTCGGACAACGTGTTGTCGTAGGCGAACAGGTCGGACCCACCGAGAGCGCCGACCGTGGCGGGCTCGCGGTGGACGAACAGGTCGTCGACGTTGCGGCCCGGGTCGAGCGAGCCGCGGTGCGCGATCCGGTAGTCCTTCCAGGTGCGGCCGCTGGGCACCTCGGGCGCCTGGATGGCGGTCGCGGCGGTGCCGCTGGGCAGCATGCTGGCGCTGCTGCCGTCGGTGGCCCGGCCGTGGGTGACCAGGTTGCCGTTGCTGTCCGGGATCAGGATGTCGGGCCGGGCGTCACCGGTGGTGTCGCCGAAGGCCACCGGGCCGTCCTTCCACGGCACATAGAAGGCGTACGACAGGGTCTGGGAGGCGTTGCCGGCCTCGTCGAGCACCCGCGCGTACACGATGTTGGTGCCCCAGTGGGTGGGCTTGACGCTGATGCTGCTCGCGGAGAGCGGGCTGCCGCAGGTCTGCTGGGCGCCGGCCAGCTGCGGGTCGAAGCCCCACTGGACGCAGGCCAGGCCCGAGGAGCGCAGTCCCGCGCCGGGGCTCGGGTCGGACGCCGAGATCGGGATGGAGCCGGTGTCGCCGAGGCGCAGATTGGTGATCTGGCCGTTGCCGGCCGGCGGGTACTGGGTGTTGGGGTCGGTGAACTGACCGAAGGCCATGACCGGCGGGGTCATGTCGACGGCGAAGTGGCAGGTGGTGCTGGACGGGCCGCGCAGCAGGCCGTCGTCGCCGTGGGTGGCCCAGGCGTAGTTGTGGCCGTTCTGCAGGGTGCCGATCGGCAGGGAGTACGAGGCTTCCGACCAGTTCGACACGAAGCCGGACCAGCCCTGGTGCGCCGTCGCGCCCGCGGTCTCGTCCCAGACGTCGACCCACTCGGTGAGCTGGCCCTGGTTGGGGCTGCTGACCCTGGAGATCAGGTCGGTGTGGGTGTCGGTGACCCAGCCGTACGAGGACGCGGGAACGCCGCCGCACGCCTGGGTGTCGCCGGCGACGACGCGACGCGGGACCGGGTTGGCGCGCAGGTTGTCCGGGGTGTTGGGCGGGAAGTCGTACTCGGTGCTGAGCGTGGCGTTGTAGTTGAACCGCTTGAAACCCATCTTGTCGCCGGAGCCCTCGTTGCCGCGCAGGACGAAGGCGAGCGGTTTGCTGGTGTCGCGGATCGCGTCCCGCATGGCGCCGGTGACGTTGAAGTCGACGGGGATGTCGTTGTAGCAGGCGGAGTTGGTGCCGTTGCCGGGCACCCACTTGCCGTCCAGCCACTCCCGGACCTCGTGGTTGTTCCAGGACACCGAGCCGTCGAACTCACGGGCCCGGTAGACGTTCACGGGGTACGTCGTGGAGCAGGACCAGTCCGAGGAGATGTACTGGTTGACGCGCAGGTTGGCGTAGTTGATGGTCGAGCCGTAGTACCCGTTGATGTCGAACTCGAACAGGGCGCGCTCGATGCCGTACGGGGACTCCCAGCCCTGGTAGCCCGAGCCGGGGTGGTCCCGGTCGTTGGAGCCGGAGCGGTCGAAGTTGCTGGTGCCGGGCCATGCCTGCATGACCCAGGCGTGGTGCTGCTTGCCGCGGGAGTCGCGCGACCAGTCCGGGTCGATGTAGACGGGGTAGCTGGTGTCCGCGCCGTCGAGCAGGTCCATGCTGGGGGCCAGGGCGATGGCGCCGCGGCCCTTGCCGGCCGCGCCGGTCGCCTTCGCCTGGGTGACGGGGATCTTGGCGACGGTGGCGCGGGCGCCGGGGCCTTCGGGGCTGCTCAGTCCGTCGATGGCGCCGTTGGCCTTGTCGGCGGGCGCGGAGGCGTCCATGTCGGCGTACTTGCCGCCGCGTGCGGCCGGCTGCCGGGCCTCCTTCGCGGACCACATGATCGGGGCGGGCGCGCGGAAGACGGTGTCGCTGCCGTCGCCGGCGGTGAGGTTGCCGTCCTTGTCCTTGGCGAGCGTGAGGCCCTTGGTCTCCGCGGGGAACACCAGGTTCCGTACCGCCGGGTTGGCAGCGGCGGCCGGGCTGCGCAGGATCACGACGGTGCCGTAGCCGCCCCACTTGGTGGCGGTGACCTTCAGGTCGGTGTCGGGCGCCACGTTCTCGAAGAGGGCGCCGTTGCCGCTGAGGACCGGCTTGGGCAGCGTGCCGGGGAACGGCGAGGAGACGGACAGCTGTTGGCCGTCCTCGGTGGTCATGGTGGCCAGCGGGCCGGTGCCGCCCCCGGAGAGCACGAGGTCGGAGTCGGCGGCCTTCGGGGCCACGGTGCCGTCCGCGCGGGTGGCCAGGGTGTCGTCGAGGGTGACCCAGCCGCCGTCCTTGCCCTTCATGCGCTGGGCTTCGAGGCTGCGCTCGGTGCGCAGCTTGCCCTGGGGTGTGACGACGGTGGTGCTGAACTCGTCGGTGAGTTGCGGAACCTGGACGTCCTTGCCGGTCGTCTGGGCCTTCAGCTTCGCCTTCTCCGCGGCGGTGCGGGCCGCCGTCGGCTTCGGGCGCTCGGTGCTGCCCCGGGAGGGGGCCGGAGCGGCCGGGGAGGCCGACGGATCAGACTGGGGCGACGGTGCGGCCTGTGCCGAGTAGGGCGCGGCGGCCAGCAGCGCGGCCGACATCGCCAGGACGGCCGCGGCCGATATCGGCCGCCGGAGTGCGGGTCTTGGTGCAGTGGACATGCTTGTTGGCTCCCCCATGCATGTGCGTGGTGCCGGCGCGTGGCGCGCAGAGATCAGGGGCACTTTGGCAGGGGCATGGTCGGCGATCAAAATCCGCCACGCGGGCCGTGTCCACCTTGTGCGCAGCCTTCACGAATTGCACGCGCTGTGATCTAGAACACGTCCGAATTTCAACTGCTCATGGGATACGGGCGGTTGTGGCGACTGCTACCTTCCCGTCCGATTGTGCCGTCGATCAGTCGGATCGAACGGCCCTCACTACTTCCAACTTCAACTTTCGAGTTTCACAGGGGGATGAGCGATGCCGCGCTTCGGCATGCGCCGATCCGGGCGACTTTCACGGACACGGGCGACCGTCCCGCTGATCGTGGCCCTGACGGCGTCCCTTCTGGCAGTGCCGGCGGCCCAGGCCGCTCCGGCGAAGCCGGACTTCGACAGAATCTGGCAGCCTCCGAAGACACCGCTGCCGCACACCGCCTCGATATCCGGGATCCGGGCCAAGAAGCGCGACCCGGTGGCCCCGCCCCACGCCGTGCCGAAGCGGGCCACGGCGGCCCCCGCCGCGCCGGCCGTCACGGCGCTGAGCGGCACCGCGCTGCCCACGACGGCCCCCGCCCGCGCCGGCCGCCTCCCCGTGTGGGTGGGCCCTGCCACGAAGGGCCCCAAGGCCCCGCTGCCCGCGGTGACCGTCGTACGCAACGACAGCAAGGCGGCCCGCGCCGCCGGCGTGCACGGCCTGCTGTTCTCGGTCGCCGCGGTCGACGCCGCGACCAGCCGGGACGCGCACGGCACGGTTCCGGTCAAGGTCGGCCTCGACCTGGCCGAGCTCCAGCGCGCCACCGGCGGTCAGTTCGCCGCGCGCGGCCGCCTGGTGGCGCTCCCCGCGTGTGCCGCGACCACCCCCGAGGTGGCGTCCTGCCGGGTCCGCACCCCGCTGGCCACCCGCTACGACAAGGCCACCGGGCGGCTGACGGCCGACCTCGCCGTGCCGGCCGTGGCGCCCGCGCCCGCCCGGGTCACCGGCGACGCGGACCGGTCGCCGCTGCTCACGTCGGCGAGCGGCGCGAGCGCCCCGAGCAGCGCCCCGAGCAGCGCCCCGATGCTGCTCGCCGCGGAAACCGGCTCCTCGGGCGGTGGCGGCGACTACAAGGCCTCCGGCCTGAACCCGTCCTCGGCCTGGGCCGCGGGCGGCTCCTCGGGCGCGCTGACCTACAGTTACCCGTTCCAGCTGCCGCCGGCCCTCGGCGGCCAGGCGCCGTCCCTCGCGCTGGGCTACGACTCCTCCTCCGTGGACGGCCGCACCTCCGCCACCAACGCCCAGGCGTCCTGGATCGGCGACGGCTGGGACCTCAACCCCGGTTTCATCGAGCGCACCTACAAGCCCTGCGACAAGGCGGGCATCACCGACTCCGGTGACCTGTGCTGGGCCGGCTTCAACGCGAGCCTCTCGCTCGGCGGCCACTCCGGGCCGCTCGTCCGGGTCGCCACCGGCGCGGCCGGCACGGACGCGGCGACCGGTGTGTGGCGGCTGAAGAACGACGACGGCACGAAGATCGAGTTCGGCTCCGGCGCCGCCAACGGCGTCCAGGACGGGGCCTACGCGAAGGTCACCGACCCGGCCGGCACCGTCTACTACTTCGGCGTCAACCACCTGCCCGGGGGCGACAAGAGCGATCCGGCGGCCAACTCCGTCTCCGGCGTGCCGGTGTACTCCGCCAAATCCGGCGCCCCGTGCTACGACGCGGCCAAGGGCAAAGCCTCCTGGTGCACGATGTGGCAGCGCCTCCAGCTGGACTACGTCGTCGACGCCCACGGCAACCTGACGACGTACACGTGGGCTCCCGAGACCAACTACTACTCGCGCGGCGGCGGCCAGAACCCGGGCGCCGGCACGCTCACCGCGTACACCCGCGCCAACACCCTGGCCTCGGTCGCGTACGGCCAGCGCCTGTCCGATCAGGTCGCGGCCAAGGGCGGCCTCCAGCCCGCCGTCCGGGTCACGCTCGGCACCGCCGAGCGCTGCGTCGAAACGGCTGTCTGCGACCCCTCGCAGCGCACCGAGGCGAACAAGAACAACTGGCCCGACGTCCCGGTCGACCAGGAGTGCAAGAGCTCCGGCACCTGCACCGTCCTCGCGCCGACCTTCTTCACCACCCGCCGGCTGGCCTCCGTCCTGACCCAGGTCCGGGTGAACAACGCCTGGCAGGACGTGGACTCCTACGTCCTCAAGCACTCCTTCCCCGACCCGAAGGACGCCACCAGCCAGAAGGCCCTGTGGCTCGACTCGGTCCAGCGCACCGGCAAGACCGGCAGCCCGGAGATCACGCTGCCCGCGGTGACCTTCGTCCCCGTGATGCTCGCGAACCGGGTCGACGGCACCGACCTCGTCCCCGCGCCGCCGCTGATGGACCGGCCGCGCATCCAGCAGATCAAGAACGAGACCGGCGGCGTCCTCAACGTGGACTACAACCTGCCGGCCTGCTCGCGCCGCAACCATGTGATGCCGCCCGCCGAGGACGACAACACCATGGCCTGCTATCCGGTCCGCTGGACCCCGCCCGGCTCGGTCGTCGGCTCGGATCCCGTCCTCGACTGGTTCAACCACTTCACCGTCGCCTCGCTCACCGAGAACGACACCACGACCGACGCCCCGCAGAAGATCACCGGCTACGCCTACGGTCCGGCCGGCTGGCACCGGGACGACGGCGAGTTCACCGAGGCCAAGTCCCGTACCTGGGGCGAGTTCCGCGGCTTCGCCACCGTGACCGCCACCACCGGCAGCGGCAACGACGGCCCCAAGTCGCAGGTGCGCACCACCTACCGGCAGGGCATGAACGGTGACGTCCGCAAGGACGGCTCCACCCGCAGCGTCCAGCTCACCGACGCCCTCGGCCGGTCCGTCACCGACCACGACTGGCTCAGCGGCCAGACGCTTCAGAACGAGACGTACGACCAGGCGGGCGGCAGCGTCGTCAGCCGCAGCGTCACCGGCGCCTCGGGCGAGGTGACGACCGCGACCCACGTGCGCGGCTCCGGCCTGCCGGACCTCGTCGCCCGGTACAACGCCACCACGACCACCGTCACGGCCGAGGGCAAGAAGGCCGACGGCAACTGGCGGTCCACGGTCACCACCACGACCACCGACCCCGCGCACAACAACCGCGCCGTCACCACCCTGGAGCAGGCCGAGGGCCTGCCGGACCTGTGCTCGCGCCTCGGCTACGCCGCCGGGCCCGATCCGCAGGTCACCAGCCTGGTGTCGGAGAAGCTCGTCGTCTCCGGCACGGACGCCTGCACCGCCGGCGCGACCGCTGCCAACACTGTCGCCCGGACCCGTACCTCCTACGACAACCTGCCGAACGGACAGGCCGCCGCCACCGGCGACGCGACGAAGCAGGAGATCCTGGACCGGTACGAGACGGACGGCACGCCCTTCTTCGTGCCGACGGCGATCACCGCGTACGACGCCTACGGCCGGACCGCCTCGGTCAAAGACCCGAACAGCAAGGACACCCAGCACCCGGTCGGGGCCGTCACCACGACGACCTACACGCCCGCGGCGACCGGTGAGCTGCCGTCCACGCTGACGGTCGCCGCCCCCGTGCCCGGCGCGACGAGCACCTGGGACAGCGTCACCACGATGGACGTCCGGCGCAACCTGCCGCTGACCGTCAAGGACCAGAACCTCAAGACGACCACGGAGACGTACGACGCGCTCGGCCGCCTCACCGGCGTCTGGCTGCCCGGCCGCACCCCCGCGGCCAACCCGAACGCCAACATGACGTTCGCGTACGGGGTCTCCAACCAGAGCGGCGTCCCGTCGACGACCACCACCAACAAGCTGATGAAGGACGGCGAGACGCCGGTCTACGTCAAGAGCGTCGACATCCTCGACGGCTTCGCCCGGACCCGGCAGACGCAGACGTCACCGGCCAACCCCGCCTACACCGGCCGGCTGGTCTCCGACACGCTGCTCGACTCGCAGGGCCGCACGCGAACGGCCAACGCGCCCTGGTACAACGACGTCTCGGGCCCGACCGGCACGCTGCTGCCCTCGGCCGAGAGCACCATCCCGTCGCAGACCCGCACCACCTACGACGGCCAGGGCCGCGCGGTGGTCACCGCCTCCTGGTCGCTGGGCGTGGAGCAGTCCCGTACCACCACCGACTACAAGGGCGTCGACCGGACCGACGTCGTGCCCCCCAAGGGCTCCGCTCCGACCACGACCGTCGCCGACGGCCGCGGCCACACCTCGGAGCTGTGGCAGTACACCACCCCCACCGCGACGGGCCTGCCGGCCGACGCCACCATCACGCGCTACACCTACACGGTGGACGGCAACCCGCTCACCCGTAAGGACGCGGTGGGCAACACCTGGTCGTACGGCTACGACCAGCGCGGCCGCCAGATCACCGCGACCGACCCTGACACCGGCACGACCACGCAGACGTGGGACACCGCTGGACGGCTCGGCAGCACCACCAACGGCAAGAGCCAGACGGTCACCTTCACCTACGACCTGATCGGCCGGAAGGCCGGCATGTTCGACGGCACCGCCACGACCACCGACAAGCAGCTCGCGGCGTGGACCTTCGACACCGCGACGGCCGGCAAGGGCAAGCCCGCCTCGTCGACGCGGTACGTCGGCGGCACCGGCGGCCAGGCGTACACCACCAAGATCAAGGGGTACGACGACGGCTACCGCGCCACGGGATCGACGATCACGATTCCCGGTACGGACGCCGGACTGACCTCGGGCACGTTCTCGTACACCACCAGCACGGTGTACGACAAGATCACCGGCAGCCCCAAGGAGACGGTGCTCCCGGCGCTCGGCGGCGTCCCGATGGACGACATCGTGTACTCGTACAACGACTACGGCCAGATGTTCAAGTACGCGGGCGCCACGACGTACGACACGCAGACGGAGTACGACGCCGTCGGACGTCCGATCCGCTCGACCGTCAACCCGTGGGCCACGCAGGTCGTCTCCACCACCGACTACGACCAGGCCACCGGCCGGGTCAAGCAGCAGTTCGTCGACAAGCAGACGTCCACCACGGGCGCCGTCCAGCAGACCGGCTACACCTACAACGACTCCGGCCAGATCACCTCGATCACCGGCATCGCCGACAACACCCCGTCCCAGACCGACCGCCAGTGCTTCACCTACGACGCGCTCGGCCGGCTCACCACCGCCTGGACCGACACCGGCGGCCTGACCGCCCCGGAGACCGGACAGACCCAGGACCAGGGCGGCTGTGCCACCGCCACGCCGACCCCCGCCACCATCGGCGGCCCGGCACCGTACTGGCAGGACTACGGCTACGACCTGACCGGCAACCGCACCAGGCAGGTCAGCCATGACCCGGCCGGTGACACCACCAAGGACGTCACGACCACTCAGACGTTCAACGCCCCCGGCACCGTCAACACCCCGACCACCGCGCCCACCACGGGCGGCGGCACCGGCGGTCCGCACGCCCTGCTCACGTCGACGGCCAAGACCGCGACGACCACCAACAACGACAACTTCCAGTACGACGCGGTCGGCAACACCACGTCCTTCCGCGCCGGCAAGGCCGGCACCAGCAGCCTGAACTGGAACAGCGAGGGCAAGCTCGCCTCGCTCGCCACCGCCACCCAGATCAAGGGCATCGGCGGCAAGTGCATGGACATGCCGGGCGGCAGCACCAGCAACGGCAACCCGGTCCAGATCTACACCTGCAACACCGGCGCGGGCCAGCGGTTCGCCACCGCCGGCGACCGGCTCTCCACCGGCAACAAGTGCCTGCAGGCCATGGGAACCGTGGCCGGCTCGCCGGTCCAGATCCAGCCCTGTGACGGCACCGCCGCCCAGACCTGGACGGCACGCCCCGACACCACCTTCTACAACCCCGCCTCCGGCCGCTGCCTCGCCGTCCCCGGCGACGTCACCACCGACGGCACCGCCCTCGTCCTCGGCGACTGCGCCACCACGGTGCCCGCCGGACAGAAGTGGACGGTCCCCGACACCACCACAACCTACGTCTACGACGCGGACGGCAACCAGCTGGTCCGCCGCAACCCGGGCAAGACCACGATCAGCCTCGGCACCGACGAGCTGACCGTGGACACCGCCTCCGCCAACAAGACGCAGACCGGCACCCGTTACTACCCGATCCCCGGCGGCATGACCATCGTCCGCACGGGCGCGGGCACCGCCACCGGAGCGTTCGTCGTCCAGATCGCCGACCACCACGGCACCGACGGCCTCAGCATCGACCTGTCGACGCTGACCGCCACCCGGCGCACCACCGACCCCTTCGGCAACGCGCGCGGCACCCAGCCGTCGGCGTGGGCCGGCGACAAGGGCTTCGTCGGCGGCACCAAGGACATTACGACGGGCCTGACCAACCTCGGCGCCCGCCAATACCTGCCCACCGCGGGCCGATTCGTCAGCACCGACCCGCTGTTCAACAGCGCCGACCCGCAAAGCTGGAACGGCTACGCGTACGCGGACAACAACCCCGTCACCAACTCCGACCCGGACGGCCGGCAGTGCGTCCACGGCGCGCCGGGCGGCGGCCCCGACGGCAAGTGCGCGGGCGCGCCGGGTGACACCGACGGTGTCATCGGTGACTACTCCAACAACTGCGTGTGGGACTACTGTGCCGCGGACGCCCAGGAGCTGGAGGAGAACGCCGACAAGGCGGGCTACTGGAACCGCTCCCGGGGCGAGCGCAGCCCCGGCAACGAGCACATGTCGCAGGCCAAGAAGGCCTGGAACGCGGCCCGCAAGGCGGAGCGCGTGGCCCGGGAGCGGGCCGCGGCGCGACTGCTGGGTGCGCAGCGCTGGCAGACGGCGGAGGCGTACATGTACGCCGAGATCATGCGGAACCTGAAGTCCGGCGCCTTCAAGTCGATGTACAACGGCCTGCACGAGGACGGCGGCAATCCGCTGGGCAGCAGCACCGGATGGATCATCGCCACGGGCATCTGGGTGGACAAGGTCCGTGCGGGCGCCGACTGGGACCACAAGCCGAAGCTCAAGTCGATGATGCACCTGCGCACGGAGCCCGACTTCTACTTCAAGGTCCCCGGCGCCGACGACGAGGACTACTACGACGTCTGGTCGAACGTGCACTACGGCTTCGTGGGCGCGGCGGCGGGCTTCGACCAGAAGTATCTGGAGGACGGCGCCACCGCGGCGTTCCCCGGCGCCAAGATCCTGGTCGGCGACACCGACACCGGTGACCGCGTCAGCGTCCGCCAGGGCATCGAGATGTTCAAGAAGTACGGCACCAGCATGACCCAGGAGCAGTTCCACCAGGGCGTGCTGGACACCGTCGCCGCGATGAAGCAGGCGGGCGCCGGACAGGTCCGGTCCGCCACCGGTTGATCCGGCACCTTCCCAGCACGACCCGGGCGGCGGGTGCCCGCACTTCGGTGGGGGCACCCGCCGCCCGGCGTTTCGCCCGGCCGCCGTCAGACGCGGTCAGACCCGGTCGGCCGCGATCAGCACGTACTGGAACGAGCCGTCCCTGTACGACTTGATGAACGCCTCCTCGGTACCGGTGACCAGGGAGGACGTGGCCCGCAGCTCCCAGTGACGCCGGCGAGTGGGCCGACGCCCGCGGAACTCGGAGCCGCTGTGCTTCGCCCGGCCTGGATCACCGGCCGTTGCCGGCGCTGTGACGGCGACGGCCTCGCGGTGATGACGGCTCGCCGACCGCCTCCAGGGCCTCCTGGACCGTCTTGATCTGAGCCGACCTCGATCCAGTCGCCCCGCAGAAGGGCCCGCACAGCTGAGGCTGTGCGGGCCCTTCCGGCTACTCTCCACTTTGCGGAAGCTCACCGGCCAAGATCTTCAGTGCCCTCCTAGCGGGGCGTCTCCCGTCTCCCAGGTGGGAGATCGGTGGGAGAGAAGTGGGAGATGATCACGGCTCGCGGATGCGGGCAAGCGCTAAAAGGCGCTGGACAGCGCTAGATTCACCTGTCTGGTCAGCCGGCGGACTCGCCCGCGTGCGGGCTGAGGACGCCCGCGCCGACCAGGACGAGCAGCAGGATGCCCAGGATGATCCGGTAGATCACGAACGGCATGAACGACTTCGTGGTGATGAACTTCATGAACCAGGCGATGACCGCGTATCCGACGCCGAAGGCGATGAACGTCGCGAAGATCGTCGGCCCCCACGACACATGCCCCTCGCCCGCGTCCTTCAGCTCGAAGACACCCGAGGCGAGCACCGCCGGGATCGCGAGCAGGAACGAGTAGCGGGCGGCGGCCTCGCGGGTGTAGCCCATCAGCAGACCGCCGCTGATCGTGGCGCCCGAGCGGGAGACGCCGGGGATCAGGGCCATCGCCTGGCAGAAGCCGAAGATCAGGCCGTCCTTGACGCCGAGTTCCTTGAGGGACTTGCGCTCCCTGATCGCCCGGTGCTTGCCACCCACCTCGTCGCGGGCGGCGAGGCGGTCGGCGATGCCGAGGACGATGCCCATCACGATCAGGGTGGTCGCGATGAGTCGCAGGTCGCGGAACGGGCCCTCGATCTGGTCCTTGAAGGTCACGCCGAGGACGCCGATCGGGATGGAGCCGACGATGACGAGCCAGCCCATCTGCGCGTCGTGGTCGCCGCGCATCGACCGGTTGGTCAGCGAGCGGAACCAGGCCGAGACGATCCGGACGATGTCCTTCCGGAAGTAGATGAGGACTGCGGCCTCCGTGCCGATCTGGGTGATGGCGGTGAACGCCGCACCCGGGTCTTGCCAGCCGGCGAACGCGGCGGTGAGCCGCAGATGCGCACTGGAGGAGATCGGCAGGAACTCGGTCAGTCCCTGAACGAGGCCGAGGACGAACGATTCGAACCAGCTCATGGGGCTTTGGCCATCCCGGAAGTGATCGTGCATCGGACGACGGCCCGCAGGGCCGTCGACAACGTGCGGATTGCGGTCATATGAGGGGTGGGCCACGTCGGGCCCGGTGATCGTCTGTAATGCGCGGGCAGCGTATCGTCCTTGGGTGAACAGGGGTACGACTGCCCCCGCACCCACCGTCGACCCCCGGTGGTGTCAGGGGCACCGCAGACCGGCTCACCGGCTCAGTCCGCGGCGAGGCGGTGCCGCTTGCGCCAGGCCACGACGGCCGCGCCGACGCCCGTCAGCACGATGAAGCCCATCGCCGCCAGGAACGCGGGCGATGTCGGGGACGAGGCCTCGCTGCCCGCGACGACGTAGGCGGCGGTGTTCGGGATCGAGCCGAGCCCGGTGGCCACCAGGAACGGCGGATACCCCATCCGCGAGACCGCGGCGCAGTAGTTGGCGGCGGCGAACGGCACCCCCGGGAAGAGCCGCAGCGCCAGCATCGAACGGAAGCCGTGCCGGCTCAGCTGCCCGTCCGCAGCCTTCAGCCAGCGCCCGCGCACCAGCGTACGGAGCGCGTCCTGCCCCAGCACCCTGCCCAGCCCGAACGAGATGCCCGCGCCGAGCACCGTGCCCGCCAGGGCGCCTGCCAGACCGGCCTGCGACCCGAACAGCGCACCCGCGGCGAGGTTGAGGAGCGGCCGTGGCACGAACGCCACAGTGGACAGGCCGTACGCGAGGCCGAACAGCAGGACCGATGCGCCGCCACCGCTCAGCTGCGCCGGCCAGCCATGGGCCAGGAGGCGCTGGGGATCGAGGAGCAGCGTGGTCGCCGCGGCGGCCAGCAGCACGGCCACGAGCAGCGAGAACCGGGACCAGGGCGAGAGCAGCGCCCTCGTGCAGCGCACGGCGAGGCCGGCGGCGGGCCGGGCGGCGGGGACGGGGTCGAGCATTCGGGGAGAGTAACCGACATCTGCTGGTGATCGCCGTAATGTGCACCGTATGAGCCCCGCAGCCGAAGCCGCTCCCGGCGTGCCGCCGAGCGAGCTCGCCGACACCGTGCTCGCGCGTCTGACGGTTCTCTACCCCACGGCCGCCGACCCTGGGCGGGCCGCCTCCGCCGCCGCGTACATGAAGCACGTCGCCCCGTTCCTCGGCATCCCCACCCCGCAGCGCCGGGCCCTGTCACGCACGGTCCTGGACGGCACCGGGCGTCCCGACGAGGCGGACTGCGCGGCCGTCGCCCTGCGCTGCTGGAAGCTGCCCGAGCGGGAGTACCAGTACTTCGCCGCCGACTATCTGCGCCGCCACGTGCCCCGTTGCTCCTCCCGGTTCCTGCCCGTCGTACGGCACCTCGTCTCCACCGTCCCCTGGTGGGACACCGTCGATGTGCTCTCCGCCCATGTCGCAGGACCGCTCGTCGCCGCCGACCCGGAGCTGAAGGCGGTGATGGACGAGTGGATCGAGGACGACAACCTGTGGATCGCCCGCACCGCCCTGCTGCACCAGCTGCGCTACCGGGACGCCACCGACACCGAACGGCTCTTCGGCTACTGCCTGCGCCGGGCGGATCACCCCGACTTCTTCATCCGCAAGGCGATCGGCTGGTGTCTGCGCGAGTACGCCAAGACCGATCCGCGGGCTGTAAGGGGCTTCGTCGACGGCGCCCGGGACCGGCTCTCGCCGCTGTCCGTACGCGAAGCCATGAAGCACCTCTGAGGCGAGGTCGGCGCCGAACTCCCTTTCCGGGCCCGGTGGAAAACCATTCGACGGGGCCGCGGCCGTCGGCCATGATCGGACCCATGTTCCGGTACGCCTTCCTCGCAGCGCAGTCCGCAGTCGCGGACGCGCCGAAGGCTGCCGTCATCCCTTCCTTCCTCGCTGCCGCGGCAATCACCGCGGCAGCAGCCGCAGTCGACGCAGCAGCGTTCACCGCTGCCGCAGCGCCCATCGGCGGCGCCCGAAGCTGACCCTCCCCCGACAGTCCGGCGGACCCCGTGAGGGGAGGGTCGGCGGGGCCCTGGGGTCTTCTCTCTCAGCTTCGAGTTTCCAAGGAATGAGCCATGCCCAAGACTGCATACGTGCGCACCAAGCCGCACCTCAACATCGGCACCATGGGCCACGTCGACCACGGCAAGACCACCCTGACAGCCGCCATCACCAAGGTCCTCAGTGACCGCGGCACCGGCACGTTCGTCCCGTTCGACCGCATCGACCGGGCGCCGGAGGAGGCACAGCGCGGCATCACCATCAACATCGCGCACGTCGAGTACGAGACCGACACCCGGCACTACGCGCACGTCGACATGCCCGGTCACGCCGATTACGTCAAGAACATGGTCACCGGCGCCGCGCAGCTCGACGGGGCGATTCTCGTCGTGTCCGCGCTCGACGGGATCATGCCGCAGACCGCCGAGCACGTCCTGCTCGCCCGCCAGGTCGGCGTCGACCACATCGTCGTCGCCCTCAACAAGGCCGACGCGGGCGACCCGGAGTTGACCGACCTGGTCGAGCTGGAGGTCCGCGAGCTGCTCTCCGCGCACGGCTACGGCGGCGACACCGTCCCCGTCGTCCGCGTCTCGGGACTGAAAGCGCTGGCCGGCGACCCGCGCTGGACCGCGTCCGTCGAGGCATTGCTGGACGCCGTCGACATGTACGTACCGATGCCGGTGCGCTACACCGACGCGCCGTTCCTGCTTTCGGTGGAGAACGTCCTGACCATCACCGGCCGGGGCACGGTCGTCACCGGAGCCGTCGAGCGCGGCACCGTACGCGTCGGCGACCGGGTCTCCGTGCTCGGCGCGGACATCGAGACGGTCGTCACCGGCCTGGAGACCTTCGGCAAGCCGATGGAGTCCGCGCAGGCCGGTGACAACGTGGCGCTGCTCGTACGCGGGGTGGAGCGCGACCGGGTCCGCCGCGGCCACGTGGTGGCGGCGCCCGGCAGTGTGACGCCGAGCCGTCGTTTCACCGCGCAGGTGTACGTCCTGTCGGCGCGGGAAGGCGGCCGGACCACGCCGGTCACCACCGGCTACCGGCCGCAGTTCTACATCCGTACCGCGGACGTCGTCGGGGACATCGACCTCGGCGAAGCGGCGGTGGCGCGCCCCGGCGACACGGTCACCATGACCGTCGAACTGGGCCGCGACACCCCGCTGGAGTCCGGGCTCGGCTTCGCGATCCGCGAGGGCGGCCGCACGGTCGGCGCGGGCACCGTCACCGGCCTGCTCTGATCCGGGCACCGGGCCCGCCTCCCGACCCCGCGGGAGGTGGGCCCGGCGCCATGCGCGAGACTGACGGAATGGCAGGCATTGCATTGGTGCTCGGAGCAGGCGGTGCCACCGGCGGCGCCTGGGAGACCGGAATCCTGCACGGGCTCGCCGAGGCGGGCGTGGACCTGTCCACCGCGGACCTCGTCATCGGAAGCTCCGCCGGGGCCCTCGTCGGCGCCCAGCTCGCCTCCGGACTGCTCGGCCTCCCGGAACTGTACGCACGTCAGCTGGCCGATCCGCAGGGCGAGACCGGTGGGAAGCTCGGCACCGCCAACTTCATGCGCTACGCCCGGGCGGTGCTGACCTCGCGTACCCCGGAGGCGTACGGCCAGAAGCTGGCCCGGATGGCGCGGGAGACCCGGACCGCAATCACCGCCGCCGAACGGCAGGAGCTGATCGCGAGCCGGCTCCTGTCGCCCGACTGGCCCGAGCGGCAGCTTCGGATCACCGCCGTCCGCGCGGACACGGGTGAACTCCACATCTTCGACAAGGACAGCGGTATCCCGCTCGCCGACGCCGTCACCGCCAGCTGCGCCGTCCCCGCCGTCTGGCCGGTCGCCACCATCGACGGGCAGGGCTGGATCGACGGCGGGGTGTACTCCCCGGCCAACGCCCATCTGGCCGCAGGGTATGAGCGCGTCGTCGTCATCGCGCCGACGGCCAGTGGCAACAAGGTGATCATCTCCCCCCGGTCCCAGGCCACCGACCTCGAAGCGAAGGGCGCCCGGGTCGCGGTCATCACCCCGGACGCGGCCGCCAAGAAGGCATTCGGCCGCAATGTGCTCGACCCGAGCCGCCGGGCGGCCGCCGCCCGCGCCGGACTCGCGCAGTCCGCGGCGCACACCGAAGCGGTCGTCGCGGTCGTCGGCAGCTGAACCGGCACCCCACAATGGGGGAGTGAACGAGCCGATACCCGTGATCCGAGACGTGGACCAGGGCACCGCCAGACTCCTTCCCGACGTGGACCGGGACCGGGCCTGGCTGCTCACGGTCGACGGCGCACCCCAGTCGTACGTCGACCTCGACGATCCGGTCCACCTGGAATTCGAGTACGCCCGCCGGCTCGCCCATGTCCTGGACTGTGCCGCGGAACCGGACGCGCCTCTCGACGTACTCCACCTCGGCGGCGGCGCCCTCACCCTGCCCCGCTATGTCACCGCGACCCGGCCGGGTTCCCGGCAGGTCGTCGCCGAGGCCGACCTGGGCCTGCTCGCCCTGGTCGCCGAGCAGCTGCCACTCCCCGACGACAGCGGCATCACCGTGCACGGCACCGACGCCCGCGGGCTGCTGGAACAGACGCCGCCCGGCACCGTCGACGTCCTGATCGCGGACGTGTTCGGCGGATCGCGCGTGCCCGCGCACCTCACCTCCGTCGAGTACGCGCAGGCGGCCGGGCGGGCTCTGCGGGACGACGGCATCTATGCCGCCAACCTCGCCGACGGCGCACCCTTCGCATTCCTCCGCTCGCAACTGGCCAACTTCGCCGCCGTCTTCGAAGAACTCGCGCTGATCGCCGAACCGGCGGTGCTGCGCGGCCGGCGCTTCGGGAACCACGTCCTGGTCGCCTCCCGCAGCCCCCTCGACACCGCGGCCCTGGCCCGCCGCTGCGCCGCAGACGTCTTCCCCGCCCGGGTCGAGCACGGCGCCGGTCTGGTCCGGCTCATCGGCGCGGCACGGCCGGTCGGGGACGCCGACGCTGTCGCCTCACCCGAGCCGCCCGACGGTTCCTTCGGCATCGGCTGACAGTGTCTTGCCCGACGCAACCTCGATGGTTGCGGTCCGGCGGGTGAGGTTGCGTACGTCGGGTACGAACAGCACGGCCCCCGTGCAGAGCACGACCAGCGCCGCGCAACCCCACAACGCCTGACCGCGCCCGATCAGGTCCTCCACCGGACCGGCGACCGCGGTGGCCAGCGGCAGCATCGCCACCGATCCGAACCAGTCGTACGCCGATACCCGCGACAACTTCTCCTCCGGGATCTCCTGATGCAGGGCCGTCATCCAGGAGACGCCGAACACCTCGATGGTCACGCCGCTGACGAACATCACCACGCTGAGCCCGGCCACCGGCAGCGGCACCGCCAGCGCCGCCGACGGCAGGGCCAGCGGGAAGACGCAGAGCGTCCCGGCGAGCAGGAGCCGCCGGGGTTTCCAGCGCATCATCAGGAGCGCCCCGCACAGCGTGCCGACCCCGAACGCGGCGAGCGCGAGTCCCCAGGGGCGGGCGCCGCCGAGCTCGTCCCGGGCGACCAGTGGCCCGTACACCGACTCGGCAGCACCCACCACGGCGACCACCACCGAGAACTGCGCCACGATCGACCACAGCCAGGGGCGGCCGATGAACTCCTGCCAGCCCTCGCGCAGATCGGCCAGGAGTCCGCCGCCCGGCTCCCGCGCCGGGATGTGGGCGACATCCAGGAAGGCGCGCAGCGCACCGGCCGCCGCGAAGGCCGCCGCGTCGACGGCCAGCACCCAGCCCGGATTCATCGCCGCGATCATGGCACCGCCGAGCGCGGCACCACCGATGGCGGCCCCGTGCATCGACATCCGGAAGAGCGCGAAGGCGCGGCCGGCCTGTTCGCCACTGACACTGGACATCAGCATGCCCTCGGCCGCCGGGTTGAAGAACGCCTGTCCGGTACCGCACAACGCGGTGAGCAGCATCATCTGCCACAGCTTCGGGTCGCCGGCCAGGACCAGCCAGGCGAACGCGGCCTGCGAGACACAGTTGAGCGCGTTCGCCGCCACCATCACCCGGTGGCGCGGCACCCGGTCCGCGATGGCGCCGCCGATGAGCAGGAACAGCACCAGCGGCGCGGTACGGGCGGCTGCCACCAGGCCGACGTCGCCGCCGTCGCCACCGGACTGCAGAACAGCGAACGCCGCCGCGATCAACGCACCGTGGGTACCCAGGCCGGTGATGATCGCGGCGGCGGTCAGCAGACTGTAGTTGCGGCCGGCCCAGGCGGGGCGGCGGATGCGGGGACGGGGGGTGCCGGCAGGAGTCACCGGGGAACTATCGCTGCCGGGCCCCCGCCCTGCCAAATGCTTTACCGGAGCAGGGGGAGCAGGGGGAGCAGGTCAGGAGGCGGTGACCTCGGTCAGCCGCACCGTGCTGAGGATCTTCATGATCGTGGCGTCCGGAAGCTCGTCCTTGACGGAGTCGGCACCGTAGAGGACCCAGGAGGAGAAGTCACCGTTCTTGTTCTTGAAGGTGAAGGCGAAGGTCTTGCCGTCCGAGTCGCACTTCTTCTTCTTGGTGACGTTGGGGGCGGTGGCCGTCACGAGGCTGCCGGTCAGACCCGACTGGGTGGTGTACTTCTTCGCCTTGCTGATCTTGATCGTCTTCTGCGGCATGTGCTGCGCATAGGCGGCCCATGCCCAGGTCCCGGCCTCGCTGCGGGCGTTGGCGTCGGCGTCCGTGGCACCCTCGGCGCCGCGGGTGCCCGCACTGGCCAGGCTGTACTCCTCCTTGGTGCCGTCCTTGTCGGCGTCGTCGACGCACCACTTGCTCTGGAAGTACGCCGGCGCGGAGAAGCCGATGAGCGGCGAGCCGTCGCCCTTCTTGTCGTCCTCGAAGAACGAGCTCGTCCCGGGCGACCCGACCTCCCAGTCACCGGGTACGTCGAACTGGGTGCCCCACTTGGGGTTGGTGACGACCTTCCAGCCGGCGACGAGGGGCTTGGCTTCCCCGTCGGTGCCCCGAGGGTTCGGCACCGCGGAGGACGTGTCGGCGGACGGCTTCGCGGGGGACGACGACGGTCCGTCGTCGGCGACGTCGCTGCCGCCCTTGTTCATCACCACGACGCCGGTGACCACGGCGGCCACGACCACAGCGGCGGCTGCGACGATCGCGACGACGGTCGTCTTCTTCTTGTTGTCGCCCCCGGGCTGCGGTGCACCGGGCGGGCCCGAGACCGCGTACTGCGGCACGGTGGGCTGCTGGTACGGGTTCGGCTGCGGGTATCCCGGCTGCTGCCCCGGCCGGCCATGCTCCTGATATCCCGGCTGCTGATAGGGATTCGGCTGCTGGTATCCCGGCTGCTGGTACGGGTTCTGACTCTGGTCCTGCGGGTTTTGCTCGCCCCCGGGCGGCTGCTGTCCTGGCCACATGGCGAGTAACCATAGAGGGGCGGCGGCCGGTCGACTACGCCCGCCCCCCGTGAAGGAACGGTCAAGGCGGTGGCCACACGGATGCCGAGGGGGATCGTGCGGGCGTGATCCGGGGATGGCCAATCACTTCTACCCGTGAGTAACCTTCCGCTCATGAGTACTGAACAGATGACAGTCGGAGACATGCTCCTCGCGACGGTTCCGATGGCCAGGACCCTCAACCTCGAGTTCCTCGAGACGACCTCGGAGCGCGCGGTCGTCCGGATGCCGGACCAGGCCGACTACCACAACCACGTCGGCGGACCGCACGCCGGAGCGATGTTCACGCTCGCGGAGTCGGCCAGCGGCGCGATTGTCATCGCCGCCTTCGGGGATCAGATGTCCCGTGCCGTACCGCTCGCCGTGAAGGCGGAGATCGGCTACAAGAAGCTGGCGATGGGCGTCGTCACCGCCACCGCGACACTCGGCCGGCCGGTGGCGGACGTCGTCGCCGAACTCGACGCGGGCAAGCGGCCCGAATTTCCCGTCGCCATCGAGATCCGGCGTGCGGACGGCGCGGTCACCGGCGAGATGACCGTCGTGTGGACGCTCCGGCCGAACGCCTGAGCGGCCTGCCTCCCCAGCTGGGCCGTCCCACCCCATCGAGGGTGCGGGGCGGCCCATCGCGCTGTCCGGGCAGATGGCACGACAGGTAGGCTGCCCGCCGTGCGCCGAGGAGTTGCCCGGCGGGCGACGGCACATCAGCACGGGAGGAACCGGCGTTGCACATCCAGGAGTGGCTGGAGACAGTCCCCGCGGTCAGCGTGTACGTCCTGGTGGGCGTCGTCATCGGTCTGGAGAGCCTGGGCATTCCGCTGCCGGGCGAGATCGTCCTCGTCAGCGCGGCGCTGCTGGCCGCCGGACACAGCGGCATCAACCCGGTGATCCTCGGTGCCTGCGCGACCGCCGGGGCGGTCATCGGGGACTCGATCGGATACGCCATCGGCCACAAGGGCGGCCGGCCGCTCCTCGCCCGGCTCGGCGGGAAGTTCCCCAAACACTTCGGCGAGGACCAGATCGCCCTGGCGGAGCGGTCGTTCCAGAAGTGGGGCATGTGGGCGGTGTTCTTCGGCCGCTTCGTCGCGCTGCTGCGTATTTTCGCCGGACCGCTGGCCGGCGTCCTGCGCATGCCGTACTGGAAGTTCCTGATCGCCAATGTGCTCGGTGGCATCGTCTGGGCGGGCGGGACCACGGCGGTTGTCTACTCGGTCGGAGTCGTCGCCGAGGCCTGGCTCAAGCGGTTCTCCTGGCTCGGCCTGGTGGTCGCCGTGCTGGTCGGGCTGACCTCGATGCTGGTCCTCAGGAACCGGGCCAAGAAGGCGGCGGCCCAGTCCGCCGAACGTACCGTGGCCGAGCCGGGGACCGTACCGGCAGCGGACTGAGTCCGGGCGGCCTGGCTCACCGGGCCGCCCGCTCGTCCGTCACTCAGAGCCTGTCGGGTGACCTCTGATCGGGCGGCCACGGCGTGGTACCAGACGCTGGAGCCCGCGGCCAGGGTCACCTCGCCGATCACGACCGACGTCGGCGCGGTGAACGCGTCCGCGTCGATGTCCGGCTTGTGGCCGCCCATACCCGTGATCAACGCCTGCTCTGCCATCGCCCGTTCCTCCATGTCTCCGACCGTGGTTGTCCGTTCGCGCCAGGGGAACCGTATGCGACAGCCGGGCGGCCGCCGGTGAGTGGGGTGAACATCACAAGAGGCCGCGGTGACCGGGCCGGGTGTGCCGACTACGGTGAGCGAGTGCCCAAGAACAGCAACACGTTCTCCTCCCTCACCGCCTGGCGACGGCGCCTCCTGTCCCGAGCCGTCCACCGCGGCTGGCGTGCGGTACAGGAGGCCGGCGCGATCACCGCGGAACACCCGGGCGGGCTGCGGTTCGGCCGTATCGGCGAGGGGACCCGGCTGGCGTTCCCCCAGGGCACGGTCTTCGGGGAGCCGTGGATCGAGCTCGGCGACCACTGCATCATCGGCGAACAGGTCACCCTGACCGCCGGACTCATGCCGGATCTGGACCTCGGCTCGGAACCCATCCTGAGCCTGGGGGACGGGGTGGTGCTCGGCCGCGGCAGCCACGTCGTCGCCGACACCACGGTGGCCATCGGGTCGAACACGTACTGCGGACCGTACGTCTACATCACGTCGACGAACCACAGCTACGACGATCCGCACGAGCCGGTCGGCCGGCAGTGGCCGCGCATGGAGCCGGTCACCATCGGACCCGGCTGCTGGATAGGCACGGGTGCGGTGGTCCTGCCGGGAGCCAGGCTCGGGCGCAACGTGGTGGTCGCGGCGGGCGCGGTGGTCCGTGGCGAGGTGCCCGACCACGCGGTCGTGGCCGGTGCACCCGCACGCGTCGTACGCAGCTGGGACCCGGAGAAGGGCTGGCAGCCGCCCCTGCGCACACCCGCCCCGGTGCCGATCCCGGCGGGCGTGACGCCCGAGCAGCTGCTGGCCGTCGCGGAACTGGAAGACAGCTGAGGGCTGTCCCGTCATCCCTGGTGGATCAGCGCACGGCGTCGGATACGGTGCATCGCAAGGCGGAGGAGCGTCCTCATACTGGGCGTATTCGGATGTTCCGACAACGCGGCGAGGTGCCGTAGCTGTCGTCGTGCGCCCACCAGGGATTACGGGACAGCCCTTGGGGTCTTTCGTTCGGATCAGGCTGGATCAGGGAGCGGGGTCCGGCCGGATCCGCCGGACACCCCTGGCGCGAGTCCGCCGCCTACCCGGTGGCGAGCAGCACCGTTCCCACCAGCGTCAGGCCGGCCTCTGCCGCCTGCGCTGTGCGCAGCCGCTCACCCAGCACCCCGCGCGCGGCCAGGGCCGTGACCACGGGATAGAGCGAGGCGAGTACGGCGGCCGCGGTGACCGGGCCGTACTGCGCGGCGATCGAGTGCGTGCCGTTGGCCGCGACATCGGCGAGGCCGTGCCTCGCCGTACAGTGCGATGAACGAGTGGGTGCAACACACCGTAGTGCGGTATTTTCGACTCTGTCATTCATAATATTGGACGGAACGTGTCTGATCTCGACCAGCTCACGCAGTCGCTCGCGCGCAACCTCAAGCGCTGGCGCGGCGAACGCGGCTTCACCCTGGACGCCCTCGCCGCCCGCGCGGGCGTCAGCCGAGGCATGATCATCCAGATCGAGCAGGCGCGCACCAACCCGAGTGTCGGCACCACCGTCAAGCTCGCCGACGCGCTGGGCGTCAGCATCACCACCCTGCTCGACTACGAACAGGGCTCCCATGTGCGGCTGGTGCCCGAGAGTCAGGCGGTGCGCATGTGGTCCACCGAGGCGGGCAGCTCCACGACCCTCCTCGTCGGTACGGAGGCCAGGGGTCCCCTCGAACTCTGGTCCTGGCGCCTGATGCCCGGCGAGGGCAGCGCCTCCGACCCGCATCCCGAAGGCACCGTCGAACTCCTGCACGTCACCACGGGCGTACTCACCCTGGTCGTCGACGGCGAGGCGCACTCCGTACCCGCAGGCACCTCCGCCACCTTCGAGGCACACCACCCGCACGCCTACCGCAACGACGGCGCCGAGCCCACCGAACTCACCATGGCGGTCTCCATCCCTCCGGCGCGCTGAGTTCACCGGCTGAGACGGCCAACCGGGCCCCGCGCAGGTCTTGTTAAGTTGCATCCATGCGCGCACCCATCGGCTCCTTCGAGAACGCCGGCCCAGCCGTCGACCGTCTCGGCCTCCTCACCCCACCGGTCGCCAAGGCCGTGAGCGACGGGTGGGGCGACGTCCCCGCCGACCGGATCCTCCACGTCGACACGGACCCGGAGATCGCGGACACGGCGGCCTTCGTCGAACACCACGGTGCCGAGCTGCTCGACAGCTCGGCCAACTGTGTCGTGGTGGCGGGCAAGCGCGGTGGTGACGTCACCCTGGCTGCCTGCGTCGTCCTCTCGCGCACCCGCGTCGACGTGAACGGGGCGGTCCGCAAGCACCTCGGCGCCCGCAAGGCCTCCTTCGCCCCCATGGACACGGCAGTCGGCGAGACCGGCATGGAGTACGGGGGCATCACCCCGATCGGGCTACCGGGCGAATGGCCCCTGCTGCTCGATCCCGCGGTGGTCGACCAGGAATGGGTCCTGATCGGCAGTGGGAGTCGCCGGGGCAAGCTGATCGTCCCGGGCAAGGCCCTGGCGTCGCTGCCGAACGCGGTGCTTGTCGAGGGGCTCGGCATCGAGGTGTGAGGCGGGTCGGGCAGAGCGCGCAAACCGGGGACGGGCCGCCGGGTTACGGCTGGGATCCCCGCAGCGACGGAAGCCGACGGGTCGCGAAGTCGACCGCGTCGGTGAAGTCGAAGACCCGGCCGGTCGTCGAGCCCACCGGGCCGGTGCGTACCGCCGCGCCGTTGTCAGTGCGGGCGAACTCCGCCCCGAGCGCGGCGAAGTCGCTGTCGTCCAGTGCCACGTCCTCGTACTCCCACCAGTGTCGTCTGCCCCGGGTCGTCACCACGCAGCGGTAGGTGCGGCGCGGCGGGGTGGGGACGCGGTACTCGCCGAGGTGGAACGCGGTGCAGGAGTCGAACCCGGTGCCCAGCAGCAGCACTTGAGCCCGTACGTCGTAGAGGCAGGCCAGCGGTGAGTCCTCCCCGAGGTGACAGTCGGGGCGGTGCTGTGCGACCAGCTTGTCGGCGAGGGGGCCGAGGGCGGCGAACGAGGTCTGGGGATGGCTGCTGCGTGCCGCCCCCGGGGTCAGCCGTACGGTCTCCGCGAGACGGCCCATCGACGGTGCGGCCGTGGTGGCGGGGTCGAACGGCGGCATGCTCGCGCGGACCGCCTTCCGGGCGTGGTCGGCGAGGCCGCGGACCCGGTTGCGGTACTGGGGCGAGGTGTCGGAGTTCTCCGGTGTGAACGACGGGACGATCAGGGTGCCGTCCTCGCCGAGCGCGTCCCGCAGCGCACCGATCACGGCACCGGCCCCGCCGCTGACCGCTCCCACCGCCCGCATCGACGCATGCACCAGGAGGACGCCGCTCCGCTCCACGCCGAGCCGGGACAGCTGAACGGCCAGCCGGCTTCGGCGGTGGGCGACGTTCACGGCACTCGGCGCACTGTTGACAGTCACAAGGGGGCATTCTCCCAGCGGAAGGTGATGTGTGATACCCCGCACATTCGGCCGGGGGCGGTATGCCGCTTATCGGCCCAGAAGGGGTATTTCAATCGCCGGGCAGTGGTCCATCACCATGTCGAGTCCGGCCGCCCGGGTGCGTTCGTACGCAGCATCGTCGATCACGCCGAGCTGGAACCAGACCGCCTTCGCGCCGATCCTGACGGCCTCGTCCGCGACGGCGCCCGCCAGTCCGCCGTTGACGAAGACGTCCACGACATCGACCGGGAACGGGATGTCGGCCAGCGACGCGTATCCCTTCTCGCCGTGCACCCGTTCCGCCTTGGGGTGCACCGGGACCACGCGCTTGCCGAATTGCTGGAGGACCGCGGCGACCCGGTAGGCCGCGCGCGACTCGTTGTCGGACAGTCCGACCACGGCCCAGGTGTCGCCCGTGTCCCGGAGTATCCTGCGGATCGTCTCTGTCTCGGCCTCTGCTGTGTCTGCGTACATGATCCGGACAACGGACCGCGGCCGCAGGCCATTCCCGCCGCTGCGCATAGGGTGGCCGGATGCAGGAGCAGTACCGGACAGTCGCCCGAGCGGGCGTGCACGAGACCGAGATCAACCGATCGCGCTTCATCTGCGCGCTCGCCCCCGCCGCCACCGAGCAGGAGGCGCAGGACTTCGTCGCACGCATCCGCAGGGAACACCCGACCGCCACCCACAACTGCTTCGCGTACGTGATCGGCGCCGACGCGTCCGTACAGAAGGCCAGTGACGACGGGGAGCCCGGCGGCACCGCGGGCGTGCCCATGCTGCAGATGCTGATGCGCCGGGAGATGCGGTATGTCGTCGCCGTCGTCACCCGCTACTACGGCGGGGTGAAGCTCGGCGCCGGAGGGCTCATCCGGGCGTACGGAGGAGCGGTCGGCGAGGCGCTCGACGAGCTCGGCACGATCACCCGGCAGCGGTTCCGGCTCGCCACGGTCACCGTCGACCACCAGCGGGCGGGCAGGCTCCAGAACGATCTGCGCGCCACCGGACGGGCTGTGCGGGAGGTGCGGTACGAGGAAGCGGTGATCATCGAGATCGGGCTGCCGGACGCGGATGTCGAGGACTTCCGGCGCTGGCTGGCCGATACGACGGCGGGTGAGGCGCTGCTGGAGCTGGGCGGCGAGGCGTACGGGGACACCTGAACGCTCTCGGCGGGGTGGGACGGCTCGGCGTCGGAACGCGGATCGGTCTTCTTCGCTGAACGCGTCGGATGCGGTGCGTGGCGATGGGAGACTGTGAGCTGTGAGGAAGCAGGTTCGTGAGGGATCAGGGGCGCAGCGGCGTTAGCGTGGTCGGTGCCGACCGTGCGCTCCTGCGCCGGTCCCGTGCGGCTCCCGGGCACGGCAGGCGCGGACGCTGGGTGCGAAGGAAGAGAAACATGCAGGTCGGAGCCTGGTCTTGAGGATTCTGCACACATCGGACTGGCACCTGGGGCGGTCGTTCCACCGGGTCTCGCTGCTGGAGGCACAGGCCGCCTACCTCGATCATCTGGTGGCGACCGTCCGTGAGCGCGAGGTCGATGCCGTCGTCGTCGCGGGTGATGTCTACGACAGAGCCGTGCCCCCGCTCTCCGCCGTCGAGCTCTTCGACCGGGCCCTGCACAGGCTCGCCGCCGCGGGCGTACCCACGGTGATGATCTCCGGGAACCACGACTCGGCCCGCAGGCTCGGCGTCGCCGCAGGACTGATCGGACAGGCCGGTATCCATCTGCGTACCGACCCGGCGGAGTGCGCCACCCCCGTCGTCCTGCACGACGAGCACGGCGATGTGGCGTTCTACGGGCTGCCCTACCTCGAACCGGCCCTCGTCAAGGACGTGTTCAAGGCGGAGCGGGCCGGACACGAGGCGGTGCTGACCGCCGCCATGGACCGGGTCCGCGCCGACCTCGCCACCCGGCCGGAATCCACCCGCTCCGTGGTCCTCGCCCACGCCTTCGTCGCCGGCGGCGAACCCAGCGACAGCGAGCGCGACATCACCATCGGCGGTGTGGCCGCCGTACCCGCCGGAGTCTTCGACGGCGTCGACTACACGGCGCTCGGCCATCTGCACGGCTCCCAGGCCGTCACCGACCGGGTGCGCTACTCCGGCTCACCCCTCGCGTACTCCTTCTCCGAGGTCGCCCACCGCAAGACCATGTGGCTGATCGACCTCGGAGCCACCGGAACGATCACCGCCGAGCGGATCGACTGCCCGGTGCCCCGCCCGCTCTCCCGCCTCCGCGGCCGCCTCGACACCCTGCTCGAAGACCCCGCGCTGGCCCGGCACGAGGAGGCATGGGTGGAGGCGACCCTCACCGACCCGGTCCGTCCGGACGAGCCGATGGCCCGCCTCCTGGACAGGTTTTCGCACACCCTCAGCCTCGTCTTCGAACCCGAGCGGGCCCCCGAGGACCCGCTCGCCTCGTACGCACAGCGCCTCAGGGGGCGCGACGACCAGCAGATCGCGGAGGACTTCGTGGCGCATGTCCGGGGCGGGAACGGGGCGGACGACCAGGAGCGCACGGTGCTGCGCGGCGCCTTCGACCACGTACGGGTGGACGACGGCGTGCGCGAGGTGAACCGTTGAGACTCCACCGGCTCACCCTCACCGCCTTCGGCCCGTTCGGCGCCACCCAGGAAGTCGACTTCGACGCGCTCTCCGCCGCCGGACTCTTTCTGCTGCACGGACCCACCGGGGCGGGGAAGACCTCCGTCCTCGACGCCGTCTGCTACGGGCTGTACGGCGCGGTGCCCGGAGCCCGCCAGAGCCCCGGCACCTCACTGCGCAGCGATCACGCCCCGGCCGGCCTCCCCACCGAGGTGCGGCTGGAACTGACCGTCGGAGGACGGCATCTGGAGATCACCCGGCGCCCGGCCCAGCCCCGCCCCAAGAAGAAGGGCGAGGGCTTCACCACCGAGAAGGCGCAGAGCTGGCTGCGCGAGTACGACCCCGAGCACGGCTGGCGGGCGCTCAGCCGCTCGCACCAGGAGATAGGCGAGGAGATCACCCAGCTCGTCGGGATGAGCCGGGACCAGTTCTGCCAGGTGGTGCTGCTGCCGCAGGGCGACTTCGCACGCTTCCTGCGCGCCGATGCCGAAGCCCGCGGCAAACTGCTCGGCAGACTCTTCGACACCCGCCGCTTCGCGGCCGTCGAGGAACGGCTCACCGAACTGCGCCGCACCACCGAGACGCAGGTCAAGGCCGGGGACGAGCAGATCCTCGGGATCGCCCAGCGGATCGCCCAGGCCGCCGGACCGGCTGCCGGTGAACTGTCCCTGCCGGAATCCCGGCCCGGCGATCCGGGATTCGCGGACGGCGTACTGGAGTGGGCTGCGGTGGCCCGCAGCAACGCCCGGGAACGGCTCGACATCGCCGAGTCCGTACTCTCCGCCGCCGAGAGTGGGCAGGCCCTCGCTCGCCGCGAACTCGACACCGCACGCGAACTCGCCAGACTCCAGCAGCGGTACGAGGAGACGCGCCGCCGCGCCTTTGAACTCGAAGCCCGCCGCCCCGGGCGCGACCGGGAGCGCGAGCGGCTCGAACGGGCGCGCAAGGCAGAACTCGTCGCCCCCGCGCTGGAGTTGCGCGACGATGCCGAGCGTGCCCACCGGACTGCCGGAGAGGCCCGTGAGCGCGCCCGCGCCCAGCTTCCCGACACCCTTGTCGACGCGGGTGCCGAGCAGTTGGCAACCCTGGAACGCAGGCTCCGGCAGGAGCTCGGCGGTCTCGACGCCGCGCGTCGTGCCGAGCGGCGCAGCGCGGAGATCGACACCGAGCGGGCCGAACTGGAACGCCAGGCCCGCGCCGACGACGAACTGATCCAGGAAGCGGAAGGCTGGCTGGCGGGCTGGGAGTCCACCCGCCGCGAACTGCAGGAACGCATCGAGACGGCACAGGAGTCAGCGACCCGCGCCGAACACCTTGGGGGACGGCTTGAGCCGGCCCGCCGCCGTCTGGACGCGGCCCGTCGCCGCGACGCGCTCGCGGCCGAGGCGACGGATGCGGCCCACCGGCTGGCCGCGGCCCGCGAGCGCGCCGTGGGTGCACACGAAACGTGGCTCGGGCTGCGCGAGCAGCGACTGCGCGACATCGCCGCCGAGCTCGCGGCGGAACTCGTCGACGGCGAGGCCTGCAAGGTCTGCGGGTCGGGCGACCACCCGGAGCCCGCGCGCGCAGCGGACGGGCATGTCGACCGGGCAGCCGAGGAGACGGCTCTCGCCGTGTACCGGCGGGCCGAGCAGGCGCGTACGGAGGCGGATCGGGAGCTCGGAGCCGTACGGGAGAAGCACGCGGCGGCGCGTGCCGCGGCGCTGCCTGTGGTGGGGACCGCTGCCGATGATGTCACTGACCGCGGAGCTGCCGGGACTGCCGACGACGGGCCCCAAGCCACTGAACCCGCCGTTGTCGAACTTGAGGCGCTGGTAGCCGAGTTGGCGGCCGAGCACAACCGTGCGCACCGTACCGCCGCCGGAATGCACGCCGCGCGCGAGGCCCTCGCGGTCGCCGAACGGGAGCAGAGCGAGAGGCTCGAAGCGCGGCAGCAGGCCGAGCGCCGCTCCGCCGCCCGGATTTCGCGGCGGGAAGGGCTCGATCGGGAACAGGCGGGCCTGGAAGCCGAGCTGACGGCCGCTCGCGGCGAGTCCGGCAGCGTCGCCGCGCACGCCGCACTGTTGGAGCGCCGGGTGGCTCTGCTTGCCGACGCCGCCGAGGCGGTGCGCGCCGAGGAGCTGGCGGCGCGGCGCAGCAAGGAGGCCGACGGCCGGCTCGCGGACGCCGCGTTCCGGGCCGGGTTCGACACCCCTGAGGCTGCCGCTGCCACCCTGCTCACGGACGCCGAGCACCGCGACATCCAGCACCGGATCGATGCCTGGCAGGCCGAGGCCGCAGCCGTCGCCGAACGGCTCGCCGAGCCCGAGACCCGCGCCGCCGCCGAGCACCCGGAGGCCGACCCCGACGCCGCGCAGGCCGCGTACGACGCGGTCGAGGGACGGCTGCGGAACGCCGCCGCCACGCTCGCCGCCGCCCGGGAGCGCTGCGCCGAACTCGGCCGGCTGTCCCGCCGCGCGGCGGAGGACGTGCGCACGCTGGGACCGCTGCGCGACGAGTACGACCGGGTGGCCCGGCTGGCCGGGCTCACCGCAGGCACCTCCGCGGACAACGAACGGAAGATGCGGCTGGAGTCGTACGTTCTTGCCGCCCGGCTCGAGCAGGTCGCCGCCGCCGCCACCGCACGGCTGCAGCGGATGTCGTCGGGCCGCTACACGCTCGTCCACTCCGATGCCCGCACCGGAGGCCGCCGGTCCGGCCTCGGGCTGCATGTCGTCGACGCCTGGACCGGCCGTGAGCGCGACACGGCGACGCTCTCGGGCGGCGAGACGTTCTTCGCCTCCCTGGCTCTGGCGCTCGGTCTCGCCGACGTCGTCACCGACGAGGCGGGAGGGGTCCGGCTGGACACCCTCTTCATCGACGAGGGGTTCGGCAGCCTCGACGACCAGACCCTGGACGAGGTCCTCGACGTGCTGGACTCGCTGCGCGAGCGGGACCGCAGCGTCGGCATCGTCAGCCACGTCGGTGATCTGCGCCGCCGGATCCCCGCCCAGCTCGAAGTGGTCAAGGAGCGGCACGGGTCGGCAGTGTTCCACCGCGCGGCCAGCGGGGTCAGCGGCTGATCGGCCGCCGGGGGAGGGGCGAGGAGTACACGACGCTGGTGGTGACGGAACCGAGCGTGCCGATCTTCCCCGCGACCTCCTCCAGGTGGCTCATCGAGCGAGTGGTGACCTTCAGTACGAAGCAGTCGTCGCCGGTGACATGGTGGGCTTCCACGATCTCGGGCGTCGCGTCGAGAAGATCGTGGAACGGCTTGTAGTTGCCGTTCGGATAGCGCAGCCGTACGAGGGCGAGAATCGGCAGTCCGAGCGCCTCCGGGTCCACCACGGCGGCGTAACCACTAATGATTCCCGCCTCCTCGAGGCGGCGCACCCGCTCCGTCACCGCGCTCGGGGACATCGCGACGGCGCGGGCCAGTTCGGCGAAGCTCGCCCGTCCCTCGTGCTGCAGGACATCGAGGATGCGCCAGTCGGTGGCGTCCGGGGAATAGTCGGTCATATCTCAGAGACAACAGGGAATTCCCCGGCGGATCAAGAGTTGTGCCAGGGATCTCGTCTTCCAGTAAAGGATCACTGATCGTAGATTTTTGGTCATGACGTCACAGCTCACCGCCTCCGCAGCCAACCCCGTCCTCCGCGTTCCGCCGGCCACACCGGCCGCGGCCGCCGCGTACTTCGGCGCCTCGCTCGCCTTCCACGCCGACGTCTCCGATGTCGCCGCCGCTCTCGCGGCCGACGGTGACCCCGGATTCGTCGTCCTCGACTCCCGGTCCACCGCCTCCTGGGACCAGGGGCACGTCCCCGGCGCGATTCACCTGCCCACCGCGCTCATCGCCGAGCAGGCGCGGGATCTCCTCGACCCGGCCGTCCCCGTGGTCACGTACTGCTGGGGCCCCGGCTGCAACGGCGCCACCCGCGCCGCGCTGGCACTCGCCGAACTCGGCTACCAGGTCAAGGAGATGCTCGGCGGTTTCGAGTACTGGGCGCGTGAGGGCTTCGAGTTCGAGACCTGGGAGGGACGCGAGCGGCGCACCGCGGACGCGCTCACCGCGCCGGTCGACTCCGACGACTGCGGCTGCTGAACGGCCGGCGTCGCGGGCCGTCACGCCCGCGAGGAGCGTCGGAAACCCGTCTGGCAGGCCCGGTGGTTACCGCAGGAGGGCCGACCGTCGGGCGGGTCATCGACGTAGAGCGCGGCTTCAGGCGCTGCGACCGGGACCGGCCCCGATCAGGGCGGTGAGCAGAGGCGCGGCGTCGGCCCCCAGGGGCAGGCCGCTGACTCGGCCGTCACCGACCTCCACCACCTTGCGCACCCGCTTGACGACGTCCTTCACGATCCCGGGCCCCGCGCCGAGTGGTTCCGCCAACGCCGCCAAGGCCACCGACGCCGTGAGCGCCACCGGTGTCTCGTCGCCGGAGGCGCTGGGGGGAAGCGGCCGGGCCCACCGTACCGAACCGGGCCCGACCGCCTTCCTGTCGATAACCGTCCAGGTCAGAGCTTCGACAGCTCGTCGACCAGATCGTCCAGACCCAGCGGACCCTGCGACAGGGCGGCCATGTGCCAGGCCTTCGCATCGAACGCGTCGCCGTGCGCCTTGCGCGCGTTCTCCCGGCCCAGCAGCCAGGCACGCTCGCCCAGCTTGTAACCGATGGCCTGCCCCGGCATGGACAGGTAGCGGGTCAGCTCGCTCTCCACGAAGTCCGCCGGCCGGCCGCTGTGGTTGCCGAAGAACTCCTGCGCCAGCTCGGGTGTCCACCGCTCACCGGGGTGGAAGGGGGAGTCCGCGGGGATCTCCATCTCCGCGTGCATGCCGATGTCCACGATCACCCGGCAGGCACGCATCATCTGCGCGTCCAGGTAGCCGAGGCGGCGCTCCGCGTCGGGCAGGAAGCCGAGCTCGTCCATGAGCCGCTCCGCGTACAGTGCCCAGCCCTCGGCATTGGCGCTGACGATGCCGATCGACGCCTGGTAGCGGGAGAGGCTGTCGGCGACATGGGCCCACTGGGCGATCTGCAGGTGGTGGCCCGGGACACCCTCGTGGTACCAGGTGGAGACCAGGTCGTACACCGGGAAGCGGGTCTCGCCCATGGTGGGCAGCCAGGTGCGGCCGGGGCGCGAGAAGTCCTCGGACGGGCCCGTGTAGTACGGGCCCGCGGCGCCGCCGGGCGGTGCTATCCGGGACTCCACCTTCCGTACCCGCTCAGCGAGTTCGAAGTGTGTGCCGTCGAGGGCTTCGATCGCCTCGTCCATCAGGCCCTGCAGCCAGGCCTGGACCTCGTCGACACCCTCGATGTGCTTGCCATGCACATCGAGATGGGCCAGCGCCTCCCAGGGGCCGGCCCCGGGCAGCACCTTCTCGGCCTCGGTCTTCATCTCGCCGAGCAGCCGGTGATACTCGGACCAGCCGTACGCGTACGCCTCGTCGAGATCCAGATCGGTACCGTTGAAGTAACGCGACCAGCGGGCGTACCGCTCGCGGCCCACCGTGTCGGGCGCACCCTCGACCGCGGGGGCGTACACATCGCGCATCCAGTCACGCAGCGCCTCCGTGGCCTCCGTGGCCTGCCGGGCGGCGTCGTCCAGATCCGCGCGCAGCGAGTCCGGGCCCGCGGCGACGAAGCCCTGGTAGAACCCTGTTCCGTCCTGCCCGACCCACTCGGTCAGCTGGCCGATGAAGGTGGCGGTGGCGCGCGGACCGCCGTACAGCTTCCGTTCCAGGCCGAGCGCGAGCGAGGCGCGGTATCCCTCCAGGGCTCCGGGAACCGCGAGCAGCCGCTCCACGACCGCCGCCCAGTCCTCATCGGTCTCGGTCGGCGTCACCGTCAGCGCCACGCGGACGCTGTGCGCCGGTGAGTGCAGGTTGGAGACGGCTCGCAGGCCCTCATCGGCCTCATGGACAGCGATCTCCGCGGTCAGCCGCTCGCGCAGCAGGCGGCCACAGCGGCGCTCTGCGTCGCTGTCCGCGCCCGGGAGTTGCTCGGCGGCGTCGAGCTTCACCAGGGTGGCGCGGGCGAGTTGGGCAAGGGCTTCCTGCCCGGCGGGGGAGAAGTCGGGAAGACGGCGGGAGCTTTCCTTCACACCGAGGTAGGTGCCTGAGATCGGGTCGAGGTCGATGAATGCGTCGACGTAGGCGTCGGCGACCTGGCGGGGCAGCGCGCTGTTCGAAGTGTCTGACATGTGGACATCTTCGTACGGTCAGGGGGCCCGCGTCACTATCAATAGGTCTCCGGGACCTGACACAGTTCACTCCGGTTCGCGTGGTGGACGCGGAGCACCGACCGTGGTGGCCGGAACCGGTCATTCGGATTCTGCGGTCCTTCCGGGCGCCGTGGTGGCCGGCGGCAACAGCGGCCCGCACTCCCACTGCTGGAATATCAGCCGCGTTTCCACCCGGGCCACCTCGCGCCGCGAGGTGAACTCGTCGAGCACCAGCCGCTGCAGATCCGCGGTGTCGGCAACGGCCACGTGGACCAGATAGTCGTCGGGGCCGGTCAGATGGAAGAGCGCACGGGACTCCGGCAACGCCCTGATCCGCTCGACGAACGGGCCGATGAGCTCCCTGCGGTGCGGGCGGACCTGCACCGAGAGCAGTGCCTCCAGACCACGGCCGATCCTGGCCGGGTCGAGACGCAGCCGGTGGCCGAGAATCACGCCCGAGCGGCGCAGCCGGGCCACCCGGTCCAGACAGGTGGACGGTGCGACCCCGACCTCGGCGGCGAGCTCGCGGTACGTGGTCCGGGCATCGTTCTGCAACAGGCGCAGAATGTGCAGGTCCACCGGGTCCAGAACGACGGAATCGGCCATTCGCCGAACGTAGCACGATGCTTCGGCGCCACGGCCCGGCACCTGTTCAGAGTGGTGTCATGGACACCGAAGCCTCGATGCAGCCCTCGACGACACCCCGGTCCAGGGCGCTGGCCACCGAAGCCGTGCACGCCGGACGCGACGACCTCGCTGCACTCGGCCTGCACGCCCCGCCGATCGATCTGTCCACCACCTACCCCTCGTACGACTCCAGGGGAGAAGCGGAACGGATCGACACCTTCGCCACCACCGGCGCCCGGCTCGACGGGCCGCCCGTCTACGCCCGGCTCGACAACCCGACCACGGCCCGGTTCGAAACGGCTCTGGCCCGGCTCGAAGGGACCGAGAGCGCTGTGTCGTTCGCCAGCGGAATGGCGGCGCTCACCGCGGTTCTGCTGGCCCGCGCGAGCATGGGACTGCGCCATGTGATCGCCGTCCGCCCGCTGTACGGCTGCAGTGACCATCTTCTCGGTGCCGGGCTGCTGGGCACCGAGGTCACCTGGACCGATCCGGCGGGCATCGCGGAGGCGATCCGTCCGGACACCGGCCTGGTCGTGGTCGAGACACCGGCCAACCCGACGCTTGCCGAGGTCGACATCCGGGCAATCGCGCACTCCTGCGGATCGGTTCCGCTGCTCGTCGACAACACCTTTGCCACCCCGGTCCTCCAGCGGCCCGTCGAGCACGGCGCACGGATCGTTCTGCACAGCGCCACCAAGTACCTGGGCGGGCACGGCGATGTGATGGGCGGCGTCGTCGCCTGCGACGAGGAGTTCGCGGCCCGGCTGCGACAGGTGCGCTTCGCCACCGGCGGGGTACTGCATCCGATGGCCGGATATCTGCTGCTGCGGGGCCTGTCCACCCTGCCGGTTCGGGTGCGTGCCGCTTCCGCGAGCGCCGCCGAACTGTCCCGTCGGCTGGCCGCCGACCCGCGCATCGCCAGGGTCCACTACCCGGCGGTGGGCGGGGCGATGGTCTCCTTCGAGGTGTACGGGGATCCGCACCGGGTGATCTCGGCCGTACGGCTCATCACTCCCGCGGTGAGTCTCGGCAGTGTGGACACCCTGATCCAGCATCCGGCCTCCATCAGCCACCGCATTGTGGACGAGGGAGACCGGCAGGCTTCCGGTGTCGGGGACCGGCTGCTGCGTATGTCGGTCGGCCTGGAGGAGGTCGAGGACCTGTGGGCCGACCTCTGTCAGGCGCTCAGCGACCCGCCTGCTCGTACGGCGGCAGGCAATGTGCCGGAGTCGCGTCCAGCCGGGCGGTGATGACGAGCGTGCCCTCCTCGATCTGGTAGTCGAGGGGAAGTTCGAGGGCTCGCATGGCGGCGACCATGCCGGTGTCGGACGCCTGGGTGACGGCGTAGACGCTGTCGCAGCCGGCCTCGACGGCGAGCGTCACCAGGCGGCCGAGGAGCTCCGAACCGATACCCCGGCGCTGCCAGTCGTCCTCGACGAGGAGGGCCACCTCGGTCTCGTCACCGTCCCAGAGGAGGTGTCCCAGGGCGACCAGGCGGCCGGAGGCCGTCTGGACGGCCAGGGTGCGGCCGAACCTGGGGCTCAGCAGGTGGTCCAGGTAGCGGTCGGCGTCGCGGACGGGACCGTGGTAGCGCAGCCGCAGCGTCTGCTCGGAGCAGCGGTTGTGCATGGCGCGGGCGGCGGCCAGGTCGCTCCCGTCCGCGCGACGGACGGTGATCCCGTTGCCCTCGGGGAGCGTGAGCACGTGCTCGCTGCGCGGGACGCGGGGGCCGAGCCGGGCGTCGAGCTCGACCAGGGCGCGGGCCCGGGCGAACTCGGTCGGGGTGAACGGCAGATAGGGCCGCTCGATGGTGATCGCACCGCCGGACGGGTCGCGCAGTCGCATCACTGCCTCATCAAGCATCCCTTCGACCGGCGCGCTCTCGCCGGTCGCGCGGCCGGTGATCGAGACGGCGGGCAGCGAGTGGATGGTGCAGCGCCCGAGCAACTGGCGCAGCGCGAGCGGGAGTTCAGCGGAGTCCAGGGCGGCGCGGGTGGCGAGTTCCAGGATCCGGGTCGGGGCGTCCACCAGGTCGTGCGCGTCGGCCCGCTCGATCCAGGTGGAGTTGCCGCCCGCGGCGGAGATCGTCCGGCTCAGCTGCCGGGCCTGGAGCGAGGCGGGGGCGCGCAGCAGGAACTCGTCGACCGTGCCCTGTGTCAGCGGATGTGTCTGCAGAGTGAGGATGTCGATCCGGTGCCGGGCGAGCGCGATGCAGAGCGCGGCGAGGCTGCCGGGGGTGTCCCGGACCGTGGTGCGCATCCGCCACAGCGCCGTTTCCTCGTCGGCCGGGGCCGGACCGGCGGCGGTGGGCGTGGTCACGAGTGCGGCGACAGCGGTGGCCGCCGCGTTGTCGGTGACCGTGTGGTGGGACAGGTCCACGCTGTAGTCGACGGCGGTCGGCGGCGGGGAGTGACTGTGCCGCCGCGCCCACCAGGTATGGAACGCGGCCGTCGCCGCGAGGGTCAGGGCCGAGGCGATCAGGAGATACGGTCCATCGGGCTGGTGTCCGATCATGTTGGCGATCGCGTCGGCCACCGCGACGGCGGTGAACAGGGCGGCCAGCTCGATCAGGTCCCGTCGCCAGTGGTGCGGGCGGCGGGCACTCTTCGCGGAGGTCACATCAGTCATGAGCTCACTGTGACGGAGCGGTGTTGCCTGATCACGAACGCCTTGTGACTGATGGGTTAAGTGTGAATCTAGTCCTTTATCGCACCTTTTTACTGGTTGCTGTCGTGGATGCCTGCGGCCGCTGCGGGGTTTGCGGCGGGACCGGTCGCTTCGAAGGCGGAACGGGACGGGTCGCGGTGGGGCGTGACCCGTCGCTGCGGGTTACGGCACGATGTCGTCGGCCGTCGTCTGCGATCCCTTTTCCCAGGCCGCCTGCAGTCGTGCCGCATGACGTACCAGCTGCGATGAGCCGCCGCGCACGGCCAGAGCCGCCAGCCCGGGTATCGGCTCGGCCGCCGCCGCACCGCAGCGTTCCGCGCATTCGGCGGCCACGGACAGCAGGTCGCTCAGCCCGCGCGGGGCCTGCTCGTACGCCAGCAGTGCGGGCGGGAGCAGGCCAGGGCCTGTACGGATCGGGTCATGCAAAAACCGTAGAACCCACCACTGACATTGATACTCGTAGCCGGGTTCCGGTGGTCGTGGCTCCACCACTGACTGACGCCCTGCTGGGCTGTCCAATCGGCCCCGGACGGCTGTCCGGGGCCTCCTTCACCGCCAACAGTGTCCTCGGCGACTATCCGTACGCGGGCGGCCAGGCGCTGCGCTACGGACTTGCCGCGCTGTTGCTCCTGCCGCTCCTCCGAAGCGGGGGACGCTCCGGCCTCGCTCCCCTCCGTACACTCACCCGCCGCCGGTGGACCCGGCTCGCGATGCTCGCAGCTGTCGGCATGGTCGGCTTCAACCTGGCGGTCCTGGCCGCCGAACGGTCTGCGGAACCCGCTGTTCCGGGGGGTATTCGTCGGCTGTGCCCCGGTCCTTGTCGCCGTCCTCGTACCGCTGCTGGACGGCCGTCGTCCGAACCGCACCGTCCTGTGCGCGGCCTCCCTGGTCGCCGCTGGGGCCGTCACCGTCCAGGGCTGGGGCCGGACCGACGCGGCGGGTTTCCTCTGCTCGGTCGGCGCGCTCGCGGGCGAGGTCGGCTTCGCCGTGCTGGCCGTACCGGTGCTGCGCCCGCTCGGGCCGAAACTGCTGTCGGCCGTTGCATGCGCCATCGCTGCCGCCGAGTCCGCACTGCTCGGTGTCCTGCTCGACGGCAGCGGATTTCTGCGGATGCCCACACCCGTGGAGACGGCGGCGCTCCTGTGGCAGGAAGCCGTGGTCACGGTCGTCGGGTCCGTCTGCTGGTACATGGGCATGCAGCGGATCGGCGCCGAACGCGCCACGCTCTTCTCCGGGCTGATCCCGGTCTCAGCGGCACTCACCGCGCCGCTCGTCGGCACCGGGTCGTACGGGATCGCGCAGGCCGGCGGAAGCCTGCTGGTGGGTTGCGGCGTGGCGCTCGGTCCAGGTGTCCTGCGGCGCAGCAGGCCGCAGGGTTCCGCCCGTTCGGCGACCGGTACCCGTTCAGCGACTGGTGTCGAGGATGACGCGCGCCACGAGCGCGGGATCGTCGTTCATCGGCACCTGACCGCAGCCGGGCAGACGTACCAGCCTGGCACCGGTAATGGCGTGCTTGGCCCTGACCCCCGGCCGGCTCAGCAGCAGCCGGTCGCGGCCGCCCCAGGCGATGGTCACGGGCAGCCCCGGCACATCGTCGGTGAAGGCGACATTCCGTCCGACCGCGAGAGTCTCGTGGAAACCGGTCGCCTCGCGCAGGGCGACAGTCTCCGAGACGACGGCCTCGGGTGAACGGCGCCCGGGCCTCGCGTAGATGGTGCTCGTCAGCGCCGCACGCCCGGCCGCGCTGCGCGAGAGCCGTTCGATCTGGACCGCGGTTCAAGGGGGCAGGACGATTCGTGCTGGACACGGCCCGGAGCGTCGGCTGGGATGGGACGGTGACAGTCGACACCATTACCGAAGTCTTCGAAGAACACCGCCCCGTACTGACCGGGGTCGCCTACCGCATGCTCGGCCGGATCGCCGACGCCGAGGACGTGGTGCAGGAGGCGTGGCTGCGCTGGTCGGCCGCGCCACGCGACGACGTACGGGAGCCGCGTGCGTTTCTCGTGCGGACCACCACCCGCCTCGCCATCGACCGGCTGCGACAGCTGCAGACCCGGCGCGAGGCCTACGTCGGACCATGGCTGCCCGAACCGCTCGTCACCGATTTCGGACCTGCCGTGCCCGACACTGCCGAGCAGGCCGTCCTCGCGGACTCCGTGTCCGTCGCCGTGCTGGTCGTCCTCGAATCGCTCTCCCCGCTGGAGCGCGCCGTCTTCGTCCTGCGCGAGGCCTTCGGCTTCCCGTACGGAGAGATCGCCGCGACGCTCGACAGGACCGAGGCCGCGGTGCGCCAGCTCGCCGGGCGCGCGCGGCGGCACGTGGAAGAGCGCAAGCCGCGCTACGACGTCGACCCGGTCCAGCGCCGTGACCTCACCGAACGGTTTCTTGCCGCGGCGGCGGGCGGCGACATCGAGGGGCTGCTGATGCTCCTCGCCCCCGATGTGCGCCTGGTCGGCGACAGCGGCGGAAAGTCCAAGGCGCCGCTGCGGATCATCGAGAGCCAGGACAAGGTCGGTCGCTTCCTCCTGGCCGTCGCGAAGGATCAGCCTGCCGGCTTCGAGACCCGGTTCGCGGAGCTCAATGGTGGCCCCGCCCTGGTGGTGCTTTCCGGCGGAAAGCCCGATTCCGTCTTCCAGATCGACGTAAGGGACGGTGTCATCCAGTGCGTATATATCGTCCGCAACCCTGACAAGCTTGCCAACCTGGCCGTCGAATAGTCACCTGTCCCGACGCCCTGCCTGGCCGAAGCCCCACGGACCCTCCGGACGTGGGGCTTTGTGCTGCGCGCCGTACGGCACCACGAACGTCCTGTGAACGCTCTGCGACAGGACCCCGATTCGCAGTGTGACGGAACAAGGATTGGTCTTGACCAAGGAGGTGTGCCGTCCTATGGTCTCAACGTTAAGACAGGAACCTTTAATAAATAACGTCGCGGAAAAAGACGCTGGGTGATTGCGGAGGACAGGGTGGGGACCACGCAGCTGGAATCGGTGCAGGAGCCGAAGTACTGGCACCTCAAGACCGTTCTCAGTGAGGCACTCGACTCGGACTTTGCGGTGGGAGAGATCCTGCCCAACGAGCGCGAGCTCGCAGCCAGGTTCGGCGTCGCCCGGGCAACACTTCGACAGGCTCTGGAGCAGCTCGAACTCGAAGGCAGGCTGCAGCGCCGCCGCGGAGTGGGGACCACTGTCGCCCCGCCGCGCGTGGGCGTCGCCGTCTCGACCGCGCAGCACGACTGGACGGGCGGCGCCGACGAGGCCTGGCAGCCCATCGGCTGCACGACCGCGACAGCGCCCGCCCCGGTCCTCGCCATGCTCGACGTGGAGAGCGACGAGCCGGTGCACATCGTTCGCCGGATCCGGGTCACTCAGGGGCATCCGGTCGCTGCGGAGTTGCTGTACGTGCCGTCGGCGTCCGTGCCCGAACTGTCCGCGATCGAGACCCCGTCGGGTGCCGCCCGCGCCCGCACCGTCGTGCGGGAGCTGCACCGTCTCGGCCTCGACGGCCAGGACCGCTCGGTGGAGCTCGGCTCCGCGCGAGCGGACGACGCCAAGGAACTCGACCGGCTCCCCGGCGCACCGGTCCTCGTCGTCACCACCCGTTACCTCGCGGCGGGCGGCACGGCTGCGGTCTCCGTCGCCACCTACCGGGCCGACACGTGCCGACTCACCTTCGGTGACTCCGGCGACCTCGAGATCAGCCACCCCGGCCACGAGCGCCACGCGTCCTGACCCCGGCCGGTCCCGCCGGCTTCGAACGCAACGAACGGCCCGTCGCGCTCAGCGGCGGGCCGTCACCGATCCCTCCACGGCGAAGAGCTGCTCCTCGACATGGTCGAGCGCCAGCCGCAGGGCGCCCGTGGCCACGGCCGCCTCGCCCAGCAGCGACAACGCGACCCGCGGCGGCCGGAGACAGTACCGGGCCAGCTCACCGCGGAGCGGATCCAGCACTCCGTCCAGCCCGGCGGCCCAACCGCCGATGACCACCAGCTCCGGGTCGAGCGCCAGCACCAGCGCCGCCACATCGTGTACCAGCCGCTGGATGAACCGCTCCACCGCAGCCTGAGCCCGCACATCGCCGTGCCGGGCCTCCGCGAACACCGCGGCGACCGCCTGCTCGTCCAGCGGATCCAGCGGTGTGTCCGTCGTCGACAGCAGCTTCTCCGGTGTGACCTCGCGGCCCAGCAGATGGAGTGCGCCGATCTCGCCCGCTGCACCGCCGTAACCACGATGCAGCCGCCCGCCGATCAGCGAACCGGCCCCCGGGCTCAGCCCCGCCAGGACGAACACGATGTCGTCCGACTCGGTCGCGGCACCCTTCCAGTGCTCGGCCACCGCCGCGGCGTTTGCGTCGTTCTCCACGAGCACCGGACAGCGGAAGGAGCGCCGCAGCCGCTCACCGAGCGCGAGACCGGTCCAGTCCGGCAGCGCGGTGCCCAGGCGTACGGTCCCGTCGGCCTCCACGATCCCCGGACTGCCCACCCCGACCGCACGCAGACTGCTCCGGGCCACCCCGGAGCGCCGCAGCAGATCGGCGACGACGGCCCTCACCCGGTCGAGCCGGTCATCCGCGGAAGCCGTCTCCGACACCTCGCGCGAACCGGCGCCGATGATCCTGCCGTCCAGCCCTGACAGAAGCGCGGAGACACGGTGCGGGCCGATCTCGATGCCGAGCAGATGTCCCGCCTCGGCGCGGAACCGGAACCTGCGGGCCGGCCTGCCCTGACGTCGGGCCTCACCCTCGTCAGGCGCCGATTCGACGACCAGACCGGCCTCGAAAAGCCCCTCGACGACACCCTCGACCGTGGGCCGGGACAGACCCGTGATACGAGTCAGGTCCGTGAGCGTGGGGGAGTCGGCGCCCCTGAGGGCATGAAGTACCACCGCGGAATTGATCCGTCGCAACAGCGACGGGTCCCCACCGGTCAACCGGCTCACGGTGTGTCCTCCCAGCTCGCGAGCATGTCAGGCGGATCGTACTCGCTGCCCGGAAGCGGAGCGACCGTGACCCGGAACAGGGATCCGGGCGCCGTCGGCGTCAGCCCGGAGCCACGAACCCTGACTCGTACGCGGCGATCACCGCCTGCGTCCGGTCCCTGGCCCCCAATTTGGCCAGTACGGCGCTGACATGGGTCTTCACCGTCTCGACACCGACCACCAGCTTGGCGGCGATCTCCGCATTGGACAGCCCCCGGGCCATCAAACGGAGCACCGCCTCCTCCCGCTCGGTGAGCGCCGCGCGCTCCATGGCCGCCTTGGCCTTGCTCGTCCCGTACTCGACGGCGAGCTGCCGGACCGCGGCCGGGAAGAGCAGCGACTCGCCCTCGGCGACCAGACGCACCGCGTGCACGATCTCCGCGGGCCGGGCCCGCTTGAGCAGAAAACCGTCCGCCCCGGCGCGCAGCGCCTCGTACACGTACTCGTCGTTCTCGAACGTCGTCACCACCAGGATCTTCGGCGGATCCGGCACCGTGCGCAGCACCACCCGGGTTGCCTCGATGCCGTCCATCAACGGCATGCGCACGTCCATCGCCACCACATCGGGGCGCAGTCGGCGCAGCAGCGGGATCACTGCGGCACCGTCGGCGGCCTCGCCCACCACCTCGATATCGGGCTGGGCCTCAAGCACCGCACGCAGTCCCGCGCGCACGAGGGGTTCGTCGTCGACCAGAAGAACGGTAACCGGCATCCGGTCAGCGTAGGCCGTCCAGCGGGAGGCTCGCGTGCACCCTCCACTCGCCGTCGTACGGACCGGTCTTGGCCTTTCCACCCAGGAGCGCGGCCCGCTCACGTATGCCCCGCAGCCCGCTGCCGCCGCCCGGAGTACCTATCGACCCGGTGAGCGGATTGGTCACCTCAAGCTCCAGCCAGCCGTCCGCGACTGTGATCCTCACCCGCACGGGGACGGACCCGGAGTGACGCAGCACATTGGTGAGGGACTCCTGCAGGATCCGGTACCCCTCGCGGGACACCGGTCCCGGCACCAGCTCCACCGGACCGGAGACTTCGGCGTCGACCTTCGCCCCCGAACCGCGCGCCGAGTCCAGCAGCCGGTCCGCCTCGGCGAGTGTCGGCCGCTGTCCCACCGGTGCTTGCGATTCCCGCAGGACCCGGAGCACCCGCTCCAGATCGTCCAGTGCCGCCCGGCCCGTCTCCTCGATCGCGGCCAGTGCGCGCTCGGTGAACGCCAGATCGTTCGCCGCCCGCGCCGCACCCGCCTGGACGACCGCCACGGTCAGGGCGTGCCCGATCGAGTCGTGCAGCTCGCGCGCAATTCGATTGCGCTCCAGCAACTGTTCGGTGCGCTCCTCCAGCGCGGTCAACCGCTCCGCCGTCGACGGACCGAGCAGCCGCCGCGCCGCCGCCGTGATCACCTTGCCGCATATCACGACAACTGCGAGCAGCAGGAGAAGAGGCACGGGTGCAAGCAGGGCGTACCACCAGTGCGGCTCCACCCCGCGGATCAGCCAGTCGCCGCTCGGGCCCGAACCCGACGCGGTGAGGACGAGGTCAACTGCTGTGGCGGACAACCACACCGTCGGGTACCCCGCCACCACCGAGAGCAGCAGCCGCACCTCCAGCCAGACCACGGTCCGCCAGCGGGCCGCCCAGGTCTCCGCCGGAGCCGCGGAGATCGCTGCGTCGGGACTGCCGCGCTCCGACGGCATCAGCAACAGCTGGGCCTGAACCCCCTCGGCGAGCCGCATTCTGGGGACCAGGCCCGCGGGCACGGCAAAGATCATGAGGGCCCATGGGGTGTCCATGGAGATGAACAGCCACACGCTGCCGACCGCCCACGGAATGAGCATGTGCAGCCAGCGGGTGTAGGTGACCGGCTCGGTCAGCGGACGGAGAAGGCGACGCATGCCGCCATCGTGCCAGCCGTCTCGAACGTGACGGCTCCCCCGAGCGAGGGAGATGATCCCCTCCGGTGGGGGAGGGCGGGAGCGGGGCGCGGCGGCCAGGCTGAGGACATGACCAGCATCCACGTCCATGAGCTCACCAAGGAATACGGCGCGACCCGCGCAGTGGACCGCCTCACGTTCAGTGTGCGACCCGGCCGGGTCACCGGTTTCCTCGGCCCGAACGGCGCCGGCAAGTCCACCACCATGCGACTCGTCCTCGGCCTGGACCGGCCGACCGGTGGTACGGCCACTGTCGGCGGGCACTCCTACACCGCACTCGACCATCCGCTGCGCCGGGTCGGGGCGTTGCTCGTTAGGCTCATGCCAGGGAACCTGTTGTCAGTGCCGGGCGGTTGACCGGTGGCATGGCCGCCGTCCATCACATCCGCCGCATCGATGGGGTGCGCATCGAGCCTCGGGTGTGAGGACGCGGGGTGCCGCCGCCGGCCCTGCAGCCCCCACCCCCTGACCTCAATTCCCCCGAGCCCCCGCAGGCGTCTGGTGCTCGCTTCCGCAGCACGGCTCAGTCCGAATGGTTGGGAGCGGTGAGTCAGTTGCCGCGCGGAGGCGCCCGTACTCCTCGGCCATGCTCTGAGCGGTCCAGTGGGCGTTGAGGCCGCTGGGGTTGGGCAGGGCCCAGACCCGGGCACCGCCGATCGTCCGGTCCTGCGGGCCGATCTGCGCGCGACGCTCGCCGAAGGCGGTGCGGTAGGCGGTGACCCCCACCACCGCCAGCCACTGCGGGCGCAGTTGCTCGACCTTGGACGTGAGGATCAGTCCGCCCTCGCGGAACTCCTCGGCGGCCAGTTCGTCGGCTCTCGCCGTGGCCCGGGCGACCACATTGGTGATGCCCAGGCCGTAGGTCAGCAGCTCGTGCTGTTCCGAGGGCTTCAACTGGCGGGGGGTGAAGCCGGACAGATGCACAGTTATCTGCACCCGATTCTCTCGTTGATCCCGGTGATGGTCCCCGAGATGAACGAGGAGAACGAAGTGGACCTGCGAAGTGAACTGATGGAGGGGCGGGCGAATCTTCCCCGCGTCGGAGCTGTACTTCCGGCAAGGGGAGTCCATCCTCCGTACGTCGTTGTCAACGGATACGACGACGAGATCGAACCTGCCACGGCGTATCTGCGTGACCTGGCGCTGAACGACAGTAGCCCGCTGACGATCCGCAGCTACGGGTACGGGCTGCTGCGCTGGTTCCGGCTGCTGTGGTTGCTCGACGTCGCGTGGGAGAAGGCGACTGAGGCCGAGACCGCGGTGCTGACGGGATGGCTACGTACAGCGTCGAATCCACAGCGTCAGCGGCAGTCTGCCGCCAGTCCTGCGCCCGGCTCGGTGAATCTGCGCACCGGGAAGCCGGTGCTGCGGGCTGGGTATGCACCCCGGACGATCAATCACGCGCTGTCTGTGGTGAGCGGCTTCTACGAGTTCCATGCCCACCAGGGGAACGGCCCGGTCGCCAACCCCGTTCCGGTGTCGCCGCAGCGTCGTCGGGCGCTCACTCACCGGAGCCTGTTGGAGCCGAAGCCTGTGCTCGGACGGGCCCGGCTGCGGCAGAAGGTTGCCGATCGGCCACCGCGGTCGATCCCTGATCACCTGTGGGACGAACTCTTCGAGCGGATGGGTTGCGAGCGTGATCGCGCTCTGCTGGAGTTCTACGTCTCCAGCGGCGCTCGCGCTGAGGAACTTCTCGGCGTCGGTATCGGTGATGTCGATTGGGCAGGCCAGAAGGTCTACGTGATCTCGAAGGGCACGAGGCAACGCGAAGCGGTCCCGGCCTCGCCTCAGGCATTCGTGCGCCTGGCCCGTTACCTCGACGAAATCGGCACTCCTCCGCCGGACGAGCCGATGTGGCGGACGCGTCACGGCGTGGACCGGCCCATGTCCTACTGGGCCATGCGCCGCGTTATCCAGCGCGCCAACGGGGCACTGGGCACGAACTGGACGCTTCACGACCTACGCCACACAGCCGCGAGCCGGATGGCCAACGGCGGCAAGCTCACTCTGCCGGAAGTACAGGCCGTCTTGCGTCATGCCAACATCCAGACCACCAACCGCTACCTGACGGCCCGCATTGAGGAGATCTTCGACAAGCTCACCGAGCACTACAACGCGCCGCGTGTCGAGCGGAGTTACCCCACCGGCTACAGCGCCGATGACGTTGCGGCGGTGTTCGGTGCCTGACACGCAGCTTCGCACCACCGGCCTCAGCCGCCGCCACGGTCCCGTCGCCGAGGGACTTCAGTTCGCCAGCCGCTTCGTCGGCGGTCCGATCAAACCAGAGCCTGCCGTCGCCGCCAGCCTTCCCAGGCCGCACGGCGAATTCGCCACCGCTTCGATCTCCCACCTGTCGAGCATGGCCGGCACTGCGTCGATCTGGCCGGACGTGCATCGGGCGACCCGGCAGGGCTGGGTCCGTTCCACCCGTGCGCTGCTGGAATACCTCCTCACCTTCCCAGGTGATACCTGGCAGGAGCGGTGGGAGGCCAGCCCGCTCGGCCAAGGGCAGGTCACCGCCGACGCGGTGGGATCGCGTCACACCACGGGGACCAGCATCGTTCCCGGAATCCGAGCTCTGTACTGCCTGCGCGCCATTCAGCCGACCCTGCTCGCCTTCCGCCAGACTCCGCTGCCTAGCTTCGGGCCGATGTTCATCGCCGCCCAAGAGGACGCACTCCTGGAAAAGTTCGCTGAGCAGGTACGCACTCATCAGCTCCGACACGTCCACCGCCGCGACGCGATCATCGAGCTGTGCATGCTGCTGGCCGTCCAGGGCGTCGCCCTGAGCGACGTTACCCCGGCCGCACTGCTGCACTTCGCCCACGAGAACCGACAGGCACGGTGCACCCTGCGGCCTGGGAGCCAGGCGTCCAACCGCATCGCCGGTCGCGGAGTCTGGAACGTCCTGCACGCCATGGGCCACTTCCCGCCCTCGACGCCGGAGTCCATGCGGGCCGCCATGCTGCGTGGCCAGCGGAGCATCGAGGACCTAGTCGACCAGTACGAGATCTCCGACCAGGCTGTCCGCGGCCTGCTCATCGACTACCTCACCCGCCGCAAGGCCGACACCGACTACTCGACCCTGAAGGACCTCACCTGCAAACTTACCCGCCACTTCTGGAAGAACATCGAGAAGATCAATCCGGACCAGAAGGACCTGCGCATCTCGCCTGAGGACTATGCGGCCTGGCGGCAGCTGATCACCGTCAAGGACGATGGCAAGCCTCGAGTCGGCCAGGACAGTATCGTCATCGCGTTGCGCTCCTTCTACTACGACCTGCATACCTGGGCCGCCGACGAGCCCGAACGATGGGCTGCATGGGTCGCTCCCTGCCCCGTCCCGCCGAGCGAACTACGCGGCCTCGGCGTCCGCAGACGGCGCATTAACGAACGCTCTGCCGACCGCACCCGCCAGCGCCAGCCTCTTCTTCCGCTGCTGATCAACCATGTCGAGACCCGCTACGACCGTGCCCGCCTGCTCCTGGAGCGTGCCGACAGCGCCGCCGAAAGTCAGGTGTTCACCCACGAGGGCACCGAGTATCGGCGCATTCGCACCGAGGCGGACCGCAAAATGCTCCGCCACGGCGACGACGTCCCCACCCGGGTCGAGGAGGTGGACAGCGGGCGGATCGTCCATATCGGGACCGAGGAGGAGAGCGCCTTCTGGGAGTGGGCAGCTGTTGAGGCCCTGCGTCACTCCGGCGTGCGCATCGAGGAGCTTTGCGAGCTGACCCAGCTGAGCATCCGCCAGTATCAGCGGGCAAATGGCGAGGTCATCGCGCTTCTGGTGATCGCGCCCTCCAAGACGGACCGCGAGCGTGTCATCCCCATGTCCGCCGAGCTCTTCCACGTCATCGCCTCGGTCATCCGCCGCCATGCGCGCGCCGGCCGCCCGATCCCGCTCGTCAGCCGGTACGACGCCCACGACAAGGTGTGGAGCGCCCCCATGCCGTTCCTTTTTCAGCGGCAGAACGGCACTACACCGATGGTGTTCAGCACCGCAACCGTCCAAGTCATGCTCGGCAGGATCTGCGACGAACTCGCCGAGACCCACAAGGGGTTCCGCGGCCTGAAGTTCACGCCGCACGACTTCCGAAGGATTTTCGCCACCGAGCTGGTCAACAGCGGCCTGCCGATCCACATCGGTGCCGCCCTCCTCGGCCACCTCGATGTCCAGACCACCCGCGGTTATGTCGCTGTCTTCGACGAGGACGTCGTCCGTCACTACCAGGAACATCTCCGCCACCGGCGCCAGGTCCGACCCGATGGCGAGTACCGCGACACGACCGACCAGGAATGGACGGAGTTCGAGGAACACTTCGACCGCCGCAAGGTCGAGCTCGGTTCCTGCGCACGCCCCTACGGCACCCCCTGCCAGCATGAACACGCATGCATCCGCTGCCCGATGCTCCACATCAACCCGAAGATGCTCGCCCGCCTCGAAGAACTCGAAACCGATCTCGTTGCCCGCCTTCAGCGGGCAGAAGCCGAGAACTGGCTAGGCGAGGTCGAGGGCATCAACCTCACGCTCACCTTCCTGCGCGGGAAACGCGAGGAGACCCAACGACGGGCACAGAGGCCGACCGTTGACCTGGGGATTCCGGGCCGCCGCCTGCCTGAGTCCGGCTGAATCTTCCCTGGCAAGTCTGCGTGTAGCCGGCTCGGGACACGCCAGACGTCAGGCTACAGCTACGGAGCGTATCCGGGATTCCCGGATTAAACCGTGTAATCCGCGCTAGCGTGTTTTCATGACTTCAGCCCGCACGGCTACCTCCTCCGCAGTAGCGGCTGCCCTCGGCCTGCGTCCGGCGACGGTGCAGCGGTACGCCCGCGACGGGCGGATCCCTTTCGATACGACTCCGGGCGGGCATCGCCGATTCAACATCGACGAGGTACGAGCCGCCCTGGAGCAGCAGCCGACCCCTCAAACGCCGGCACCTACGAGGTTCCGGGGTACGCGCGGCTGGCTGGTGGACGCTCTGGAGTTGGAGGGGTGGGCTGAGCGTCTCGTGGCGCGTGACGAGCTGCCCGGACTGATCCGAACCCTTGTCATCGGTTCAACTGCCGAGTTGCTGTCGGTCGACTTTCGTTCGGGTGAAGGAATCGGCATGCCCGGATGGGACGGACAGGCGGATACCGTCCACGGAAACCCCTGGGTTCCGGCTGGGAAATCGGTCTGGGAAATGGGCATCAACGAGGACGTAACTGATAAAGCGGACAGCGACTATGCTGCTCGGAAAAAAGATCCGCAGGGCGTGGTGCCGTCGGAGACCACGTTCATCTTCGTATCTCCGAGGCGCTGGCCTGGGAGGGATAACTGGGTTGCAACCAAACGCGCAGAAAAAATCTGGAAAGACGTCCGGGCCTACGACGCTGACACGTTGGAGGCATGGCTTGACAGCAATCCTGCGGTCCACGCCCGAGTAACCAAAATGCTGGGCCGTGATCCGGACGGCGCAAGTGATCTGCACACGGCGTGGAATCGGTGGTCCCTCGCTACTCTGCCACCGGTTCCTCCTGCTCTCGTAACGGCTGGCCGCGAGGCGGCGGCCGAAGCGCTCGTCGCCTGGTTGCAGAGTGAGCCATCGGTAATCACCATCCAAGCTGAGTCTGCTGAAGAATCCTTTGCCTTTATCGCGGCCACTATCCTGTCGCTTCCGGAAGACTTGCAGGAGTTGGTAACCCAGCGCACTCTGGTGGTCGACTCACCTGAGGCGTGGGACGAGGTGATCGCACGAGTTTCGTCAGATACGTGTTTGCTGCTGATCCCAACATTCGGTCAGCCTCCAGCAGTTGAAGCGTCAGACATCGGTCATCAAGTTGCTATTCCTGTTGATCTGAACGCACCGACTGCCGGCTCGTGTATCCCACTTTCACGGATCAAGCGCCAGGCGGCGGCGGAAGCCCTCGTCAGCGTGGGCGTATCTGAATCAGAGGCTCACGAACTCGCGGGAATCGCACGTCGCAGTTTGCTCATGTTCAGAAGGCGGGTTTCAGCTAACGCAAGCAGTGTCCCCGCCTGGGCGGCTCCCGAGAATGCTACCGAGATCGTTCCTCTCATCCTTGCCGGAGCATGGCAGGACGGGTCTCCTGGCGATGAGCAATTTTTGACTGAAATCAGCTCCAAGTCATACGCTGAGGTTAGCGCTGCTTGTGTCCACTGGTCGGGGCAAAGTGACATGCCAGTGCGCCGAGAGGGCGCGCAGTGGTTCTGTGTATCGAAACGGGATTCATGGGAACTTGTGGCGCGTTACGCCACTGCCAGCACATTGGCAAACTTCCGTAAACTTGCGGTGAATATGCTGACGACTCCAGACCCTGCCCTTTCTCTGGAGGTTGATAAGCGCTGGGCCGCAGGGCTATACGGTAAATCGCTGCCCTGGACAAGCAACCTGATGGTCAATGTGGTAGATAGCCTGGCACTGATTGCCGCCAGTACCGGGGATTTCACCTTTCCCAACGGTGTGACCGGACAGAGCTTTGTCGACTCCATTGTTAGGGAGGTACTGGACCGCGCAAATTCGGATGAATCTGAGCGTCTATGGCCCTCTCTCGACTATGCCCTCCCATTGCTGGCTGAAGCGTCCCCCGATATGTATCTAGAAATGGCTGACCGTGCCCTTGACCAAGGGGGCCTTCTAGCCGTTTTCGACCCCGAGGTTGAAAAGACGTTCTTCGGACACCCCAAACACACTGGCCTGCTCTGGAGTCTTGAAGCATTGGCCTGGGCGCCAGACCACCTGGGATCGTCCGCCATTATTCTGGCGCTCCTTGCAGAGCGAGAGCCTGGAGGGCGGTGGAGTAACCGACCTGCTCGTAGCCTGCAGCAGATCTTCCTTCCCTGGCATCCCCAAACGGCGGCCGGTTTCGATGAGCGGTATTTGGTGTTGGACGCCATTCGAGCGGCCGCGCCTCGTGCGGCCTGGGACCTCATGGTGGCGCTTCTACCGTCTCCGCATGTCTTTGCGGAAAATACCTATAGTCCAAAATGGAGGGAATGGCAGCCAGACGACGAGCCGGCGGGTCTGACCGGCTCGGAAGTTATTCGACACTGTCGTGAACTCGTGGGCCGCCTCCTGGAGGACGTCCATACTTATCCGTCGGGGTGGATTGCCCTAATCAAGGCATTGCCGCAACTTCCTGATGAGCAGTTCGATGCAGTACTCGGAGGTCTCAGCGGTGTGGAGCCCTCCTCGCTCGACCCCGACAGCTTGGATGCAATTATTCGCCAGCTTCGGGAAATGGTTCGGCAGCACCGAAAGTATGCATCCGCGAGTTGGGCGCTACCTGAAGGAAAGGTGTCCCGAGTCGAGCATGAACTTGATCGATTCAATAATGCGGATCCGACAGAAGAGTTTGCCTCGATCTTTTCCTACCATCCGGAGCTTCCAGGACTTAGCGTCTCTGACGCCAACTACTTCACTGCGGTGCAGGAAAAACAAGAGGAAGCAGCGCGGAGTGTAGTAGTCGATCTCGGACTAGAAGGCGTCTGGAGCCTGGCTTCTAAGTGCAAGGCACCGGAACGGCTTGGAATTGCATTCGGAGCCATCTCGCATGAGTTTGATGAGGAAATCCTTGGCGCGCTGGAGTCGCTCAAGGACGCTGAAAGTAAGGTTGCATTTGGCTATGCCATCTCTCGGTTTTCTGTAGAGGGTTGGTCGTGGGTTGCGAAGTTTTCCGAGAAGTTTGCGGAATGGCCTCAAGAGCGGGTAGTTCGATTTTTGCTCGCCCTGCCTCCCGGTAATGCCACCTTCGCTCTCGCTGGACAGTGCGAAGGCGAAGTAGAGATTGCGTACTGGAGTCGGTTTAACCTCTACCAGGTAGAGTCCGAGTCGGACCGCAGGGAGGCCGTTGATAGGTGCCTGGAGATGGATCTATTTGAAAGGACGATCCCTCTCTTTTGGATTGCCATGGGGAAGGGGGATGATTTCGACGTTGACAAGATGCTTTATGCCCTACATCAGGCATCTTTCAAGGATCAAACTTCGGAATCAATTTCCTCTTTGGTTCACGAAGTGAAAGAACTCCTGGCCCATGCTCGTAGGGCGCCGGGGATTATTCGAGGGCTTCTAGCGCAAGTCGAGTGGAAATTCCTGCCGATTCTATCGGATGGTCTGGAGTCGCCATCCTTGATCTTGCATGAGGAGCTGTCTCAGAACCCTTCGTTCTTCGTCGATTTGATTGCTTTGATCTTCCCCCCTCAAGGCAGTGAGAACGCCGAGGTTGAAGTAACAGAAGAAAAGAAGAACAAGGCTAAGCAGGCATACTCTTTGCTCAAGTCATGGAAGGTCACTCCTCCTTTTGATGGAGTCGGGGAGGGGCCTGTGCTAGTTAATTGGGTCAAGGAGGCGCGGCGCCTGCTCCTGGAGAAGAAGCTGCTCCGATACGGAGATGGCTTCATTGGTGAAATGCTGTTCCATGCTTCCGGTTCGGAGGCCGAGTGGCCTCCCCTGCAAGTGCGGCAGATCATTGACACTGTTCGAAGTCAGGATATTGAAAGTGGCTTTGCAATTGCGGTGATGAATAGCAGGGGTACGACTTGGCGATCGCTTGACGCCGGTGGAGAGCAAGAAAGAGTCCTCGCGGACAAATACCAAAAGTTCGCCCAAAGTGTCGGAGTCCGCTGGCCTCGCACACAACGATTGCTCCGCAGGATTTCGGAAAGCTGGGATCAGCGAGCTCGCCAGGAAGATCACATGGCTGAGATCAGAGAGGACTTTTGGTCGTAGCTGCTGAGCGCAGTCACGCGCACGTCGGTGACACCAGGAGTGGTGGCGATGCGACTGGGCCTTGGACCGACGTGGCAGCCTGGCATCCCCACGATGCCTACGCCCCAGGCTCGTGTCGCCCCTCCAGGGCCCTGGAGGTCGCCGCGTCTTGATTAGCTACGTACTGCAACTCACCCGTGAGGGTGAAGTGCAGAGAAGGAGCACCGGCCAGAAGCGGTTGCCGGGGCGGGCGAAATGGTGGCCGGTGGCGCCCGTCATCAGGCTCGGGTTGATTCCGCAGAACAGCACGCGCAAGCCGCCCGCGACCACATCGGGAACGATGCGGTCGCGGGCGGCCTGGAGCTCTTCGGGTGTCATCCGGCGACGGTTCCGACTGTCAGAGGATCGAGCCCGGCGTGTATCCCGCAGCCTCGGGGTGCTGCTTGGTGATCTCCTCGATTCGGGCGACGAGCGCGGTGACCTGGTCGCCGGCCGCTCCCGTGAAGGAGAGCTTGTCGGCCATCAGCGCGTCCAGCTGCTCCCGGTCCAGCGGGATGCGGCCGTCGGCGGCGAGCTTGTCGAGCAGCTCGTTGCGCTCCGTGCCCTGCTCGCGCATGGCCAGAGCGGCGGCGACCGCGTTCTCCTTGATGGCCTCGTGGGCGACCTCGCGGCCGACACCGGCGCGCACCGCGCCCATCAGTACCTTGGTCGTGGCGAGGAACGGCAGGTACCGGTCCAGTTCGCGGGCCACGACCGCCGGGAACGCCCCGAACTCGTCGAGCACCGTAAGGAAGGTTTCCAGCAGGCCGTCGAACGCGAAGAACGCGTCCGGCAGCGCCACCCGGCGGACCACGGAACAGGACACGTCGCCCTCGTTCCACTGGTCGCCCGCCAGTTCGCCCGTCATCGAGGCGTAGCCGCGCAGGATCACCATCAGTCCGTTGACGCGTTCGCAGGACCGGGTGTTCATCTTGTGCGGCATCGCGGACGAGCCGACCTGACCCGGCTTGAATCCCTCGGTCACCAGCTCGTGCCCGGCCATCAGCCGGATCGTCTTCGCGACCGACGAGGGCGCGGCGGCCAGCTGCACCAGTGCGGTCACGACGTCGTAGTCGAGCGAGCGGGGGTAGACCTGGCCGACCGAGGTGAACGCCTGTCCGAAGCCGAGGTGGACCGCGATGCGCTGCTCCAGGTCGGCGAGCTTGGCGGCGTCACCGCCCAGCAGGTCGAGCATGTCCTGCGCCGTGCCGACGGGGCCCTTGATGCCCCGCAGCGGGTAGCGGCCCAGCAGGTCCTCCAGCCGGCCGTACGCCACCAGCAGCTCGTCCGCCGCGGTCGCGAAACGCTTGCCGAGCGTGGTCGCCTGGGCGGCGACATTGTGGGAGCGGCCGGCGATGACCAGCTCGCCGTATTCGCCCGCAAGCCTGCCGAGCCGGGCCAGGACGGCCACGGTGCGGTCGCGCATGAGCTCCAGCGAGAGCCGGATCTGCAGCTGCTCGACGTTCTCGGTGAGGTCCCGGGAGGTCATGCCCTTGTGGACCTGCTCGTGCCCGGCGAGAGCGTTGAACTCTTCGATCCGTGCCTTGACGTCGTGCCGGGTAACCTTCTCGCGTTCCGCGATGGAGGCGAGGTCGACCTGGTCCAGGACACGCTCGTAATCGGCCAGGGCGGCGTCGGGTACCTCGATCCCGAGGTCCTTCTGAGCGCGCAGCACCGCCAGCCAGAGCTGGCGCTCCAGCTTCACCTTCTGCTCGGGGGACCAGAGGACGGCCAGCTCCGTGGAGGCATAGCGGCCGGCCAGGACATTGGGGATACGAGGCTTCGCAGACACAGCAGTCACGTGTCCAGAGTTTACCTGTCGTCTTCAGTGGTTCGTGAGCGGCCACCAAGTCCATAAGGTCCAGGTCAGAGGCTCCTGGACCACCGTCTCACACACAGCGTGTGAGACACGGGTGAGACGAAACGGCCCCGGGCCGGTGATTCCAGCATCGCCGGGGCCTTGAGACAAAACCCTTCTGATCAAGGGAGCCGGACCCACCCGTCTATGTGACGGGTGCCGGCCCCGAGGCGGGTGACCGGTTCGAGAGCTCGGCCACGAAGTTCCTCTTCCGTATGCTCGCCGACCCGAAGCACCCCTTCTCCATCCCCGCCGACTTCCACGCCCACTGGTTCCAGAGCCACAGCCGCCGTGACGAGTAGCCGCCCCGATCCGAACCAGGGCCGTGACCGGCAAACATTGCCGGTCACGGCCCTAGCCGGCGCCGTCCACACGGCGCCACGTCGCTACCGGGCCCGGGGCGAGGACGTCCTCAGGGGTGACCCAGAATGCCTTCCCCAGCTCGGCGCTGAACTGGGCGCCGGTCCGTCCGTCCCCGGACGACCGGCCGGTCAGACGCCGCCCTATCCACGGCGCCAGATGCTGCCGCGCGAAGCGGAGGTCGTCGACGCGCCGTATCGCCCACCGCGGGGCCACCGCGGTGGGGAGCGGCGTCCGCCAGTCGTGCTCCGGCGGCAGTCCGAGCGTCTGCCAGACCGCCTCGGCAACCCTGCGGTGTCCCTCGGCCGTCAGATGCAGCCGGTCGACGTCCCACAGCCGGGGATCGCCGAGTGCCGGCGCCCCGTACAGATCGACGACCAGCGCACCGTGGCGGTCCGCCAACTCGTCGACCAGGGAGAACAGCTCCTCCATGCGGGGGCGGAAGCGCTCCATGACCGGTCCGTTGCGGCCGGGGCTGCGCATCAGCACGAGCTTCTTGCACGACGGCGCGAGGCGTTCCACGGCTTCTTCCAGCTGACCGCGCACCATGCCCATGTCGCACTTGGGCCGCAGAGTGTCGTTGAGACCGCCGACCAGCGTGACGACGTCCGCCTGCATGGCGGCGGCCGCATCGACCTGCTCGGCCACGATCTGGCGGATCAGCTTCCCGCGCACGGCGAGATTCGCGTACCGGAACCCGGGGGTGCCGGCGGCGAGCCGGCCCGCGAGGACATCGGCCCAGCCGCGGTACGAGCCGTCGGGCAACAGGTCCGACATGCCCTCGGTGAATGAGTCGCCGACCGCGACAAGGCTGGTGTAGCAGGCATTCATTTCCATGGCCAGGCGATCGTATCGCGGTGGGGTCCGGCCCCTTCCGGGCGGCGCCGCCCCCGCGCCCGGTGGCGGGGGCAGGCGCTGAGGGCCGGCCGCACAGGACCTGTGCGAAGGTGATCAGCAGGGCCGACCGGACGAGTCCGAGCGCGATGTGCAGCCCGGTCGGCAACAGGCCGGGAGTGAGCGTGAGGAGCCCTGCGGCCAGGGCGAATGATCAGAGTGCGGTGGAGACCGCCGCGGTTCGTCAGCCTGCCCGGCCTCCCGGCCGGCCACGTGGCGCGCCCCCGCCACGTGGCCTCGCCGCTCGCGCCCCCCGTCGCGGGGCCACGCCCGTGAGCGCTGTCGCGTACCCCCGCCGCGTACCCCCGGTCCGTCAGTCAGCGTGCCTGCGGCCGTCCGACCAGCTCGCGCAGCACATCCTCCATCGTGACCATGCCGACGAGCCTGTCGTCCTCGTCGAGCACTGCCGCCAGATGCGTACGGCTCCGGCGCATCGCGGTCAGTACGTCGTCGAGGGGTGTCGCCGCCCGCACCCGGGCGATCGGCCGCATCGCTGTGACCGGGAACGGCACATCACGCGGCGCGGCGTCCAGGGCGTCTTTCACATGGAGGTACCCCAGGATCCGCTGCTCGCTGTCCATCACCGGGAAGCGTGAGAATCCGGTCTCGGCCGAGAGCCGTTCCAGCTCCTCGGGCGCCGTCCCGACCCTGGCGTGGACCACCTGCTCGACCGGCAGCACGACATCCCGTACCGGGCGACGGCCCAGCTCCAGGGCGTGGTGCAGCCGCTCGGCGGCGCGGTCGTCGACCAGGCCGGCGTCACCGGCGTCCTGCACCAGCCGGGCCAGCTCGTCGTCGGAGAACGTTGAGGACACCTCGTCCTTCGTCTCCACCCGCAGCAGCTTCAGCAGGGTGTTGGCGAAGGCGTTGACCGTGAAGATCACCGGGCGCAGCGCCCTGGCGAGGGTGACCAGCGGCGGACCGAGCAGCAGCACGGTCCGTACCGGCTCGGCCAGGGCGACGTTCTTCGGGACCATCTCGCCGAGCAGCATGTGCAGATACGTCGCCAAGGACAGTGCGATCACGAACGAGATCGGATGGACCAGGCCGTGCGGCACACCCACCACGTCGAAGACCGGCTCCAGCAGATGCGCGATGGCCGGTTCGGCGACGATACCGAGGACCAGCGTGCAGAGCGTGATGCCGAGCTGTGCCGCCGCGAGGAGCGCCGACACATGTTCCAGCCCCCAGATGACGCTTCGCGCACGCCGGTTCCCGGCCTCCGCCTGGGGCTCGATCTGGCTGCGGCGCACGGAGATCAGTGCGAACTCCGCGCCGACGAAGAATGCGTTGACGACCAGGGTCAACAGACCGATGAAGAGCTGGACGGCGGTCATCGTCCGTCCTCCGTCTCGTCGTCGGAGCCGGGCAGCGGTGCGTGCAGCAGCGCCCGTGCGGCGCGGCGCCCGGAGGCGTCCACGACGTCGAGCCGCCAGCGGGCCAGCTCGATGGAGTCACCGACGACAGGGATCCGGCCGACTTCCGTGGCGATCAGTCCGGCGAGCGTCTCGTACGGTCCGTCCGGCACCCGCAGTCCGATCGTCCGCAACTGGTCCATGCGGGCGGCGCCGTCGGCCGACCACAGGGTGCGCCCGTCGGCGTCCTCGCCGGCCGGTGCGAGGTCCGGCGTCTCGTGCGGGTCGTGTTCGTCGCGCACCTCGCCGACGACCTCCTCGACGATGTCCTCCAGCGTCACGACACCGGCCGTGCCGCCGTACTCGTCAATGACGACGGCCATCGGGAACTTGCTGGACAACCTGTCGAGCAGCCGGTCCACCGTGAGGCTCTCCGGTACGAGCAGGGGCTCGCGCAAAATCTCCGACACGCGTTTGCGGTGCCTCTCCTCGGCCGGGATCGCCAGGACGTCCTTGATGTGCGCGACACCGACGACGGTGTCGAGGCTGCCTCGGTAGACCGGAAAGCGGGACAGTCCGGTCGCCCGGGTGGCATTGGCGACGTCCTCCGCGGTCGCTTGCATCTCCAGCGCGGTGACCTGCACCCGCGGGGTCATCACGTTCTCCGCGGTCAGTTCGGCCAGATTGAGGGTGCGGACGAACAGCTCCGCGGTGTCCGCCTCCAGCGCGCCCGCCTTGGCCGAGTGGCGGGCGAGCGCCACCAGCTCCTGCGGGCTGCGGGCGGAGGCCAGTTCCTCGGCCGGTTCGAGACCGAAGCGGCGCACGATCCGGTTGGCCGTGTTGTTGAGGTGGCTGATGAAGGGCCGGAAGATCGCGGTGAAGGCGCGCTGGGGGGTGGCCACGGCCTTCGTCACGGCGAGCGGCGAGGAGATCGCCCAGTTCTTCGGGACGAGTTCGCCGACGACCATCAGGAAGACCGTGGACAGTGCCGTTCCGAGTACCAGCGCCAGCGAGGACGAGACGCTCGGGGACAGGCCGGTAGCCTCCACCGGACCGCGGATCAGCTTCGCGATCGACGGTTCGGAGAGCATGCCGACGACCAGATTGGTGACGGTGATGCCGAGCTGTGCGCCGGAGAGCTGGAAGGTGAGACTGCGCACCGCCTTCATGGCGCTCGCCGCGCCCCGTTCACCCCGCTCCACGGCCCGCTCGAGCTGGCCGCGCTCGACCGTGGTCAGAGAGAACTCGGCGGCGACGAAGGCACCACAGGCGAGCGAGAGCAGGACCGCCACGAGCAGCAGAAGCACTTCGGTCATCGGTTCACCTCCGTCCCATGATCGGGCAGGGGCAGGAGGCTCGCCTGGTGTCGGCGATGTCGGCTACTGGGAGGCTCGCCCATGGGCGGACGCTCACACCTTTCGGAAGGGGGCGGTGCTATGAACATCCATGGTAAAGGACGGGCAAAGTTGCGCCGTGCGTGGGTGATCTCCGCGAGGGTCCCAGCCCCCGGTCTCAGTCCTTGAGGTGCTTCACCCAACGGCTCCACTGCGGCTCGGGCGCATACCCTGCCGCGTGCCAGGCGTGGTGCGCGAGCTCGTTGCGGTTCAGCACCATTGCATCGCCACGCCGTCCGCCCAGCTGTACGAATCGTTCCTCCGCCGCCGTCAGCAGCGCCCGGCCGACGCCCTGCCGCCGCTGGTCCGGATGGACCGCGAGCCGATAGAGGTGGCACCGCCAGCCGTCGAAGCCTGCGATCACGGTTCCGGCCAGCTCGCCGGAACGTTCCGCGAGGATGAGGGCTCCGGGGTCGCGGGCGACCAGCCGTTCGATGCCGTCCCGGTCGTCGCTGATGCTGGCGCCTTCCGCCGCGACTTTCCAGAAGGCGAGGACGGCGTTGAGGTCGCCCGGTGCCGCCGCGCGGATTGCGAGATCATTCATGTCCGTACCCCATCACCGGGCCCGCCGCACCGTCGAATGAATTCCGCCATGCGGTCAGCTCCCCGCGAGTTCCTGGAGGACCGGGGCGAACGCCTCCATGTTCGGCTCCAGCACAGTCAGGTAGGAGAAGCCGTAGCGCTCCCGCTGTTCTCTGAGTTGTTCGGCCATCTGCCGGACCGTGCCCACCGTGACCAGTGGCAGGGCCAGCACCTGGTCCTCGTCGAGGTGAGGTGTCTTCGGCAGCACTTCGCGCACGGCCGCGCGACGGTCGCGGGTGGCACGGACCCGCTGGATCAGCAGGTTCAGTTCGGCTGGGCTCTCCCGTTCTGCGGCGAATCGCCGGTAGGCGGCGACGCGCCCGTCGAGCTGCTCGGCGGTGAGGGGCGTGAGCGTGCCGTTCCGGTCGCCGACGGCCCCGGTGAACGCGACGATCTCAGCAAACTGTGCCGCCAGCCGCAGGACCCGGTCCCCGTTCCCGCCGATCAGCAACGGCGGCCGGGGCTTCTGCGCGGACCTCGGCAGCTGGGTGTCGTCGCGCAGCAGGCGGTCCAACTCCTCGACCGTATGCCGCAGATGATCCACCCGTCCGCCGGGGGAGAGGAACTCGATGCCCGCCCGGTCGTGCTCCTCGCGGACGTATCCGGTCCCGATCCCCAGTTCCAGGCGTCCCTCGGTCAGCGCATCCGTACCGGCCGCCTCGCGGGCCAGCAGCGCCGGATTCCAGAAGGCGGCATTCAGTACGAAGGTGCCGACACGGGGCCGTTCCGTGGCCTCCGCTGCGGCCACCAGCGCGGGGAAAGGGGCCGGCATGCCCAGATGGTCGGGGACCAGGATGACGTCGTAGCCGAGTTCCTCCGCACGGCGGCATCGGGCGCGCCACTCGTGCCCACCGGTCGGCGTCAGCATGTTTACTCCGAATCGAAACGGCCTTGCCATGAACTCTCCTTGCGCCGGGACATTCGATGGACGGTCCACCTACTCTGCCAAGGGTGAGTCGCATCCGTACGCCGAATCGCTCCCCTTGCCGGTGCTAGCAATCCCGCGCTAGCTTGGTGGTGTGCCCAAGACTCAGCTGAACGTACGAGTGGACGAGGCCACCGCCGAGGCCGCGCGGCAGCGCGCGCTGCAGAGGGGGATGAGCGTGAACCGCTACATAGAGGAGCTCGTCAAACAGGATGCGGGCGAAGCCGGACACACCTTTGTCGAAGCCGCTGCCGACTTCATGAAGCAGTACGAGTCGGTGTTCGCCGAGGAGTTCGGCCCGGAGCGCAAAGGTAACCGTTGAACCTCAGGATCGACCTTTCCTGGCTGCTCATGGTCGCCGAGCACAAGACGCCCGGTGACCCACAGGTCGTCGACTGGGGTGCGCTCGTTGCCGCGGTCGCCCGTCATGAGGCGGAGATCTTCGGCAGCCCCGTCTACAGCGATCCGCACTCCAGGGCTGCCGCGCTCCTGCAGTTGCTCCTCCATGTCCCCGCGCTCGAACACTCCAACGCGCTGTTCGGCTCGGCCGTCGCGTACGGCTACCTCGTCGCCTCCGGGCTGAAGGTCATCACCTCGCCCGAGCAGGTGCGCGACCTGGCCCGGCTGGTCAAGGAGGGCAAGGCCGACGTCCGGGCCATCGCCGACGAACTGCGTCAGTGGAGTCTGTGAATCCTTTTGTGTGAGGTTCCTGGAATGCCACCTTCCGTCGTGAACCATCGTTAACATCCGGCGCATGACACACATCCGGTGCATGACACACATAAGGAACATGCGTGCGAGACGGATGGCGGTCGTGGGCGCGGCGGCGGCCCTGGTGCTCGGAATCGGCGGAGCGATCGCCGTCGCCGCGCCGGACGAGGGCTCGGCCGGTCCGACCCCTGTCCCCACCGTGACGACCGAGCCCGAACCCGGCACGGGCGGTGTCAGCGGCGACGCCGTCGGCGGCAGCACAGACGGCGGATGCTCCGATGGCGGCAGCGTGAGCGGTTCGGGCGGCGGTGTCGACCCCAGCCCGAGCGATGCGCCGAGCCCGACCGGAGCCCCGAACCCCACGGTCGGTCCGGATCCCACCAACAGCCCTGTACCCAGCGAGCCGGCGAGCCTCGACGACCTGGAGAAGCGGATCGACGAGCTCGACAAGAAGATCGACGAGCTGCCCACGAAGAAGGACCTCGCCGACGCGCTGCGGGCGTTCGCGGACCGGCTGGAGCAGGACGACTAGCTAGGGCCTGATCCGAAGCACAGGCCCGCACGTCTCAGGAGGCGTCCACCACGGTCGTCCGGCGGGCCACACCCAGCACGCATGCTGAGGTGGGGAGCCGGATCCCCCAGTCCGGCATCTTCACCTTGCGGTACGTCTCCACCACGAACCCGGCCTCCTCGATCGCGGTGAGCGTGTCCCGCGCCGTATGACACCCGCCGCCCAGCAGCGGCCACACCGTGCGGTCCAGTGCCCGCTGCACCGTCGCCATGGCGCGGTCATCGGCCCGCACATGCTCGAAGAAGCGCAGCTCCCCGCCGGGACGCAGCACCCGCTCGATCTCCGCGAGTGACCGCTCGACATGCCGTACGGTGCACAGCACCAGTGACGCGACGGCCCCGTCGAACGCCTCGCTCTTCACCGGCAGTGCCTCCGCGGCACCCGGCACGACATCCACCGGAATACCGGCACGGAGCGCGGCCCGTACCGCCAACTGTCGCAGGCTGCGCTCGGGTTCGATCGCCACCACTTCGGAGACGGCGGGCGGATAGTGGGCGAAGTTCAGGCCGTTTCCCACACCGATCTCGATGATGCGTCCGGACAGGCCGGCGAGCAGTTCCGAGCGAATGGCCGCCATCCCGGCCCTGGTCTCCGCCGCCACACTCATGCGGGCGTAGAGCCGGGCGAAGACCGGGTGGTGCACCGCGTCCTTCGGGATCTTCGTGCTCCGCAGATGCATGACGGACCTCCTCGACAGGACCGGCTGCACCGGACGGCTCGGTCGGGCGGGGCCGCCCGACCGGAGCTGCCCGACGTGAGAATCCCGGCCGGCAAAGTACGGCTACTTCGATTCTGCCCCGTCTTGGGCCACTCAGCCGCTAGGTCCTGTCCTGCCGGTCGTCGTGGGCCCGGAACGCCTGGCACGGCACCTCGCTGCGTTGTCGTCAGTCGCCCACGTACGTCCAGTACGAGGACGATCCTCCGCCTTGCGATGC
>NZ_JBICXB010000036.1:0-67367 GCF_043200055.1 Streptomyces sp. NPDC048496
ATCGCACGGGAGATCTACCGGCTCATCGCCACTCCGAGCCCCGCAGCCAGCCACGCACGTGCCGCAACCGCTGCTTGACATCCATAGGGGCATCAACGCCGTCGTAGTAGGTACGGGCCCGGCCGGTGACTTCGCCAGGGCGGGTCATGCAGATGGAGTTGTCTGCGGTGACGACTTCGCTGGGGTAGGAGATCAGCCAGTTGTCGGTGTCCGGCGTAACGTAGTCGGTCAACGTGCAGCGCGCTTCGACGGTGCCGGCTCCTCGGCGGTCAGCCGCCGCAGCACCGCCAGCACGGCGGGTCCCGCGTGCTCGGCCATCGCCGGGTACGGCTCCGTCCGGCACGCCGGCCCGGCGGCGACCGGGGCCGCGGCGGAGTCGGGCTCGGGCGAACTCAGGCGTACGGCAGCGGATGCAGGTCGAAGACCAGTGCGACATCGGCGCCGATCCGCTCGGCCGCGGCGCGCAGGGCGGGCAGGACCGTCCGGTGGGCCTCGTCGGCGGAGGTGCGGCCGGCGTGGAGCGAGACGTTGGCTGCGGCGATCACCTGCCCGTCGCGTCCCAGGAGCGGGACGGCGATCGAGCGCAGGCCCTCCTCCAGCTCCTGGTCCACCAGCGCGAAGCCGTCGTGTGCCACCTGCTCCAGGACGGCGCTGAGGCGGTCCGCGCTGGTGACGGTGTGGTCGGTGAACGGCTTGAGGTGGGTGTCGCGCAGCCATCGGGCGCGGCGCTCGTCCGGGAGTCCGGCGAGCAGCACCCGGCCGAGAGAGGTCGCGTGCGCGGGGAAGCGCGTACCGACCGTGATCGCCACGCTCATGATCCGCCCGGCCGCGACGCGGGCGATGTAGCGCACGTCGTCGCCGTCCAGCACGGCGACCGAGGCGGACTCGTGCACCTCGCGGACCAACGTGGCCAGGTGTGGCTGGGCCAGTTCCGCGAGCGAGAGTGCGGACAGGGGAGAGTAACCGAGGTCGAGCACCCGGGGCAGCGGGGTGAACCGGCGTCCGTCCGCGTCGACGGCGACGTAACCGAGGTGCTGCAGCGTCAGCAGTGAGCGCCGGGCCGTGGCGCGGGGCAGGGCGGTGGCTTCGGCCACGGCGGAGAGCGTCATTCCGGCCGGGCGGTCGAGGACGGCCAGCACGGACAGGCCCCGGGCCAGTGACTGCAGGTACTCCGGCCCCAACTCCCTCTTGGCGTCCAGGGAGTGATCCCGGTCCGGGGCCTGGGCCGGTGGCCTGACGCGGAGTTCGGTGAGCGCCCGGCTCATCCGCTCGGCCGTGTTCCGCATCCGGTCCAGAGCGAAGTCGCGCAGCCCCTGCGCCGAGTGGCGGCTGGTGTGGCTGACGACGCTCAACGCGCAGACCACGTGCCCTTCCTGGTCGTGCACGGGGACTGCGACGGCGACCAGGCCGGGTTCGATCCGCTGGTCGTCGAGCGCCCAGCCGTTCTCGCGCGCCTCGGCCGCGCGGGCGCGCAGCTCCGCCTCGGGCTGCCGGGCCCGGCGCGGCCGGGGGGACGGCACGGCCGGAAAGCCCGCGTCGTCCGGGTCGGCCTGGGTCCGGGCCTGCCACTGCGCGTACTGCCGGGCGTCCCAGTCGGCGGCGAAGAGTTCGCCGGGGGCACAGCGCTCGGCGGGCAGCGCGTCACCGACGCGGAAGGAGACGGAGAGCGTGCGTCGGCGCTTGCTCTGCACGACGAAGCGCACCGCGTCGCCGTCGGGGACGGCCAGTGAGACCGACTCGTCCAACTCGTCGGCGAGCGCTTCGGCCAGTGGCCCGAGCGCCTCGGGGATGCCGCTGCTGTGCAGATAGGCCAGGCCGAGCTCGATCAGCCGGGGTGCGAGCACCAGCTCCCGGTCGTCCTCGCGCAGGTACCCGAGCCGGACCAGAGTGGTCGCGATCCGGTCGACGGGGGACCGGGCCAGGCCGGTCAGGGCGACCAGTTCGCTGGGCCGCAACCGTGCCCGGGGGGCCCGGGCAAGCGGGCGCAGGACGGCGAGCCCGCGTTCGAGCGGCCCGACGGACGAGTCGGCGGTGGTCGGCGGCATGGTCCCTCCTCGGTTCCGAACCGTACCTCCGTCCGGTGCCCTTGGGACGCACCGATCGGGGACGGGGCCTTGACAGGCGCAATGACTGGATCGACACTCACTGCAACCACAGGAGATGAAGAATAGTTCATCAGGCGAACGTCGGTGCGGGCAGGCCGCAGCGAGGCCGACGAGGACAAGGGCGAAGACATGGACAAGGTGGTGCGATCGGCCGACGAGGCCGTGGCCGACATCGGTCACGACTCCTCGCTGGCCGTAGGCGGCTTCGGGCTGAGCGGCGTCCCCGACGTGCTCATCCAGGCCCTGCACCAGCAGGGCACCGGGGGCCTGAGCGTGGTCTCCAACAACTGCGGCGTGGACGGCGGCGGGCTGGGCATCCTGCTCGCCGCCGGCCGGATCGTCCGGGTCACCGGCTCGTACGTGGGTGAGAACAAGGAGTTCTCCCGCCGCTACCTCTCCGGTGAGCTGGAGCTGGAGCTCACTCCGCAGGGCACGCTGGCCGAGCGGTTGCGGGCGGGGGGCGCGGGCATCCCCGCCTTCTTCACCTCCGCCGGCGTCGGCACCCTGGTCGCCGAGGGCGGGCTGCCGTGGCGCTACCACCCGGACGGCAGCGTCGCGGTGGCCTCGCCCGCCAAGGAGGTACGCGAGTACGACGGCCGCGCCCACGTCCTGGAGCGCGGCATCACGACCGACTTCGCGCTGGTGCGCGCCGTGAAGGGCGACCGTCACGGCAACCTCGTCTTCGGCAAGGCCGCGCGCAACTTCAACCCGCTCGCCGCGATGGCCGGCCGGATCACGATCGCCGAGGTGGAGGAGCTGGTCGAGCCCGGCGCGATCGACCCGGACGAGGTGCACCTGCCCGGCGTGTTCGTGCAGCGGGTGGTGGAGCTGACGCCGGAGCAGGCCGCGGCCAAGGGGATCGAGAAGAAGACCGTGAGCGAGACTGGAGCGACAGCCCGATGAGCTGGACCCGAGACGAGATGGCCGCCCGAACCGCCCGCGAACTGCCCGACGGCGCCTACGTCAACCTCGGCATCGGCCTGCCGACGCTGATCCCGAACCACCTGCCCGAGGGCGTCGACGTGGTGCTGCAGTCGGAGAACGGCATCCTCGGCGTCGGCCCCTACCCGACCGAGGACCGGGTCGACCCCGATCTGATCAACGCGGGCAAGGAGACCGTCACCGTCGTCCCCGGCGCGGCCTTCTTCGATTCCGCACTCTCCTTCGGCATGATACGCGGCGGCCACATCGACGTCGCGGTGCTGGGCGCGATGCAGGTCTCCGCCCGCGGGGACCTGGCGAACTGGGCCGTCCCCGGCAAGATGATCAAGGGCATGGGCGGCGCGATGGACCTGGTCCACGGCGCCCGCAAGGTCATCGTCGTGATGGAACACACCGCCAAGGACGGCAGCGCGAAGATCGTCGCCGACTGCACCCTGCCGCTGACCGGCCGCCGCTGCGTCGACCGCATCATCACCGACCTCGGCGTCCTCGACGTCACCGAGGACGGGCTGCGTCTGGTCGAGCTCGCGCCGGGCGTCACGGCCGACAAGCTGCGCGAACGCACCGCCGCCGAAGTACTGCGCCCGAAGGAGCACTGAGCATGTCCGAGCAGATCAGCGACGTCTACGTGGTCGATGCCGTACGCACCCCGTTCGGCAGGTACGCCGGGGCCCTGTCGGGCGTCCGCCCGGACGACCTGGCCGCCCGCGTGATCGCGGCACTGCTGGCGCGCACCCCGCAGCTGGACCCCACCCGGATCGGCGACGTCGTGCTCGGCAACGCCAACGGCGCGGGCGAGGAGAACCGCAACGTCGCCCGGATGGCCGTGCTGCTGGCCGGACTACCTGTCGGCGTGCCCGGCGTGACCGTCAACCGGCTCTGCGGCTCGGGCCTGGAGGCAGTGATCCAGGCGGTGCGCGCCATCCGCGTCGGCGACGCGGACATCGTCGTCGCCGGCGGTGTGGAGTCCATGAGCCGAGCCCCCTGGGTGCTGCCCAAGCCCGAGCGCGGCTTCCTCGCCGGGCACCAGGAACTCCACTCGACGACGCTCGGCTGGCGGATGGTCAACCGGCTCATGCCGACCGAGTGGACCATGCCGCTCGGCGAGTGCGCCGAGCTGATCGCCGCCAAGCACGCTATCAGCCGCGAGGAGCAGGACCTCTTCGCACTCGCCAGCCACGAGAAGGCGTCGCGCGCCTGGCGGGACGGCCTGCTCGACGCCGAGGTCGTCCCGGTCGACGGGGTGGACCTGCCGCGCGACGAGTGCGTCCGCGACGGTGGCACGCCCGAGTCGATGGCACGCCTGAAGCCCGCCTTCCTCGCCGACGGCACGGTGACCGCCGGCAACGCCTCCCCGCTCAACGACGGCGCCGCGGCCCTGCTCCTGGTCGGCGAGCACGCGCTGGCCGGGCTCGGCCGCGAACCGCTGGCACGGATCCGCGCGGGCGCGGTCAGCGCGATCGAGCCCCAGCGGTTCGGCCTCGGACCGGTCGAGGCTGGCCGCCGCGCCCTGGAGCGGGCCGGGCTCGGCTTCGACGAACTGCTCACCGTGGAGCTGAACGAGGCGTTCGCAGCCCAGGCCCTGGGCTGCCTCGCGGAGTTGCCCGAGCTGGACCCGGCCAAGGTGAATCCACACGGCGGCGCGATCGCCATCGGCCACCCCCTCGGAGCCTCCGGTGCCCGCCTCGTCGGCTCCGTCGCCCACCAGCTCGCCGACCACGGCTCGGGCACCGGGCTCGCCACGCTGTGCATCGGCGTCGGACAGGGCCTCGCCCTCGTACTCGAGCGCTGAACCCGTAGAAAGGACAAGGGAGATGAGCCAACTCATCGAGCAGAGCCTGATCGACGCCGAGATGGCGGCGATCCGACCGGACGGCGGCGCCCACCCGTCTCGTTCCTACGCCCCCTACCGCAGCACGCTGCTGCGCCACCCCACCCAGCCGCTGGTCGCGGTCGAGGACCCGGAGGCGGTCGAACTGACCGGCCCGGTCTTCGGACACACCGACGTGACCACGCTGGACAGTGATCTGACCCGCCAGCAATTCGGCGAGCCGCTGGGCGAGCGCATCACCGTCACCGGCCGGGTGCTCGACCGCGCCGGGCGCCCCGTGCGCGGCCAACTCGTCGAGATCTGGCAGGCCAACGCCTCCGGCCGCTACGCCCACCAGCGCGACCAGCATCCGGCGCCGCTCGATCCCAACTTCACTGGTATCGGACGCTGTCTGACGGACGACCAGGGCGGCTACGCGTTCACCACCGTCAAGCCGGGCGCGTACCCGTGGCGCAACCACCTCAACGCCTGGCGTCCGGCGCACATCCACTTCTCGCTCTTCGGCACCGCGTTCACCCAGCGCTTGATCACCCAGATGTACTTCCCGGGCGATCCGCTCTTCGCCCACGACCCGATCTACCAGTCCATCACCGACCCGGCGGCCCGCGAGCGGCTGGTCGCCGCATACGTCCACGAGCTGTCCCAGCCGGAATGGTCGCTGGGCTACCGCTTCGACATCGTCCTCGACGGCCCCGGGGCCACCTGGACCGAGCAGCAGGAGGACGAGGACAGGTGAGCAGTCAGGTGACCGTGAGGGACGTCACGCCCTCTCAGACCGTGGGCCCCTTCTTCGGGTACGCCCTGCCGTTCGCGGGCGGCGGGGACGTCGCACCGGTCGGCGACCCGCGGGCCGTGACCCTGCACGGACGGGTGCTGGACGGCGAGGGGCGGCCGGTCCCCGACGCACTGCTGGAGTTCTGGCAGGCGAGCCCGGAGGACTCACGGGCCGGTGCGCCAGGCTCGATGCGCCGCGACCCCGTCACCGGCGCGGTTCTCGGCCGTCACGGGGTGGACTTCACCGGCTTCGGCCGCGTCGCCGTGGACGCCGACGGCCACTACACGCTGCGCACGCTTCCGCCGCCCGCCGACGCGCCCTACCTCGGTGTCGTGGTCTTCGCCCGCGGCCTGCTGCACCATCTGCACACCCGCGCCTACCTGCCGGGGCACGAGGACGACGCGCTGCTTCGCGGCCTGCCGGCCGACCGGCGCGCGACGCTGCTGGCCGTGCGGGAACGCGATGGTGTCCACCGCTTCGACATCCGCCTGCAGGGAGGCCCGGGAGAGGAGACGGTCTTCCTTGACTTCCGCTGACATGCCCGCCGACGTCGGTCTGTTGGCGCCCGGCCGGGCCGGTTCGCCGGTCGAGGCCGCGACCGGCGACCACGGCTTCCTCCAGGCCATGCTCGACGCCGAGGCGGCACTGACACGGGCGCGGGCCGAACTCGGCCTGGCGCCCGCCGAGGCGGCCGATGCCGTCACCGCGGCCGCGCGCGCCGAGCGCTTCGACGCCCGCTCGCTCGCGCTGCGGGCCGGGGCCTGGGGCAATCCGGTGATCCCGTTGGTCGCGGACCTCACCGCGGCCGTCCCGAGCGCCGCCGACCACGTCCACCACGGCGCGACCAGCCAGGACATCCTCGACTCCGCACTGATGCTGGTGGCCGCCCGCGCCCGGCGGCTGATCCTGGCCGACCTGGACCGTGCCGCCACGGCGCTGGCCGGGCTCGCCGCCGCACACCGCGACACACCGATGCCCGGCCGCACGCTCACCCAGCACGCCGTACCGACCACCTTCGGACTGAAGGCGGCCGGCTGGCGACACCTGGTCCTGGACGCCAGGGACCGGCTCGCCGCCGTCCCGCTGCCCGCCCAACTGGGCGGCGCCGCGGGCACGCTGGCCGCCTTCGGGGACCAGGCACTGCCGCTCTCGGCCGGGTACGCGCGGCAGTTGGGGCTCGCCGAGCCGTTGCTGCCGTGGCACGTGCTGCGCATGCCCGTCGCGGACCTGGGCGCGGCGCTGGCCCTGGTCGGCGGCGCGCTCGGCAAGATCGCCGCCGATGTGCTGGTGCTCTCCCGCACGGAGATCGCAGAGGTGGCGGAAGGCAGCGGCGGCGGCTCGTCGGCCATGCCGCACAAGTCCAACCCGGTGCGGGCCACCCTCATCGCCTCCGCCGCGCGGCGCCTGCCGCAGCTCGCGGCGGTGCTGTTCGGCTCCATGGCCGCGGAGGACGAGCGCCCGGCCGGTGCCTGGCACGCCGAGTGGGAGACCCTGCGCGAAGCCCTGCGCCTGGTCGGCGGAGCGGCCCGGGACGCCGCCCGGATGACCTCCGAGCTGCGGGTGGCCGGCCACCGGATGCGCGCCCACCTCGAACTGACGGAAGGGCTGATCGTCTCCGAGCGCCTCGTCGCCGCCTTCGAACCGCTGGTCGGCCGGACCGAGGCGCGCAGCCTGCTCACCCGTGCCTCCCGGGCCGCCGCAGCCGAGGGCCTGGGCCTGGACGAGGCCCTGGAGGAGGATCCGGCGCTCGCCGGCCTGCTCGACCCGAAGCGGCTGCGGGACCTGCTCGACCCGACCGGCTACCTCGGCGCCGCCGCGCCGCTCACCGACCGAGCCCTGCGCCGCGGCCCGGGGCACCACCACGACCACTCCGAGGACCTGCCATGACGTCACCGAAGACGTCGACTACCCCGCTCCACCACCGCGTCGACGGGTGCAACGACGCTCCCCCGCTGCTCCTGGGCCCGTCCCTGGGCACTTCCCTGAAGTTGTGGGACGCACTCGCCCCGGCACTGTCGCGGCGGCACCGGGTGATCCGCTGGGACTTCCCAGGCCATGGCGGAACGCCCGCTTCCGTGCTGCCGGACCCGGAGCCCGGGCACACCACCGTGGCCGACCTCGGCGCGCTGGTGCTCGCCCTCGCCGACGCGCTCGGCGTCGACCGGTTCGCCTACGCGGGGGTCTCGCTCGGCGGTGCGATCGGCACCTGGCTGGCCGTCCACCACCCGGAGCGGGTGGCATCGCTGACGGTCGTCTGCTCCGCGGCCCGCTTCGCCGAACCGAGGGCCTGGCAGGCGCGGGCCGCGCTGGTGCGCACGGAGGGGCTGGACCAGCTCGCGGCCAACGCGCCCGCCCGGTGGTTCACCCCGGCCTTCGCCGGGACGCCGACCGCCGCCGCCCTGGTCGAGGACCAGAGAGCCTGCGACCGAGACGGCTACGCCGCCTGCTGCGACGCCCTGGCCGGATTCGACCTGCGCGCCGAACTGGGGCGGATCAGCGTGCCCACGCTCGTCGTGGGCGGACGCGAGGACCTGGCCACCCCGCCGGTCAAGGCCCGGGAACTCGCCGACGGCATTCCCGGCGCGACCCTGGTGGAGATCCCCGGGGCCGCCCACCTCGCCCCCGCCGAGCAGCCGCAACGCGTGCTCGCCGCGCTGCTCGCCCACCTCGGCCCGGCCCCGGACACGGCGGGAGCGGCACGCGAGGAGACGCACGCCACCGGTATGCGGGTGCGCCGCGCCGTCCTCGGCGACGCACACGTGGACCGAGCGGTGGCCGGCACCACCGCGTTCACCGAGCCCTTCCAGGATCTGATCACCCGGTACGCCTGGGGCGAGATCTGGACCCGCCCGGGGCTGGACCGGCGCACCCGCAGCTGCATCACCCTCACCGCCCTGGTCGCCCTCGGCCACCACGAGGAACTGGCCATGCACGTCCGCGCGGCCCGCACCAACGGCCTGTCCGCGGCGGAGATCGGAGAGGTGCTGCTGCAGGCCGCGATCTACTGCGGCGTCCCGGCGGCCAACTCGGCCTTCGCCGTGGCCAACGGCGTACTCGAAGAACTCGAAGGAGAGCCCCACCCGTGAGCCGAACCATCCCCGCCCGTAGGGCCGTCGGCCCCGCGGGCCCGCCGACCGGCCGGAGCCGAGTGGCCCCCGCCACAGCGACTTCTGCTGGACGGAAGTCAGCCGTGGCCGCAGCGGACAGGAGCGCCGAACAATGAGCCGTATGTCATCCTCGCTCATCCACTCCCGCACCCGGGTCGGCATCGTCGGTGCCGGGCCCGCCGGGCTCATGCTCTCCCACCTGCTCGCACGGGCCGGAATCGACTCCGTCGCGATCGACCTGCGCAGCCGTGAGGAGATCGAGCGGACCCACCGCGCCGGGATCCTCGAACAGGATTCCGTGGACCTGCTGGTCGACACCGGTGTCTCCGACCGTGTGCACCGTGACGGCTACCGGCACGACGGCATCGAGCTGGCCTTCGGCGGCGGCAGCCACCGGATCGACTTCCGCGGCCTGGTCGGCGCCTCGACGTACCTCTACCCCCAGCAGGACGTCTTCACCGACCTCGCCGACGCCCGCGAACGCGACGGCGGCGACGTGCGCTTCGGCGTCACCGACGTCTCGGTCGACGACCTCCTCTCGGCGCCGGTCATGCGGTTCACCGACGCCGATGGGGCCGCTCACGAGGTCCGGGCCGAGTTCCTGGTCGGTGCCGACGGCTCGCGGAGCCTGTGCCGCCGGATGGTGCCGGAGGCCGAGCGGCGCCAATACTTCCGCGAGTACCCCTTCGCCTGGTTCGGCATCCTCGCCGAGGCACCGGCGAGCGCGCCGGAGCTCATCTACAACCACTCGCCCCGCGGCTTCGCGCTGATCAGCCAGCGCACCGAGGCGCTGCAGCGGATGTACTTCCAGTGCGATCCCGGCGAGGACGCGGACGCCTGGTCCGACGACCGGATCTGGGCGGAGCTGCAGGCGCGCGTGGGCGCCAACGGCCACGCGCTGAAGGAGGGGCCGATCACCTCGCGGACCGTGCTGCCGTTCCGCAGCTTCGTCCAGGAGCCGATGCACCACGGCCGCCTCGTCCTCGCCGGCGACGCCGCGCACACGGTCCCGCCGACCGGCGCCAAGGGGCTCAATCTCGCGCTCGCCGATGTCCGGGTGCTGGCCGGGGAGTTGGAACGGGCGCTGGCCACCGACGACCCGGCCCCGCTGGCGAGCTACAGCGAGCGGGCGCTGCACCGGGTGTGGAAGGCCCAGCACTTCTCCTACTGGATGACGACGATGCTGCACACCCTGCCGGACGCGACCCCCTTCGACGTGCGGCGCCAGGAGGGCGAGCTGGCCTCGGTGACCGGATCGGCCGCGGGGTCGACGTACCTCGCCGAGGCCTACACCGGCTGGCCCGGAGGGCGCTGAGCATGGCCCTGCCCCGCCTGCACCCCCTCACCAACCAGCTCGGCGAGGACGTCACCGGCCATCTGCCCGACGCCGCCGGCGTCCCCGGCACGGCCGGCTGGCGGACGGAGGACGACGCCGTGTGGCGGCTGGCAGCCGGTCACCTGCGCGTACGCGGCAACGACGGTCACACCGCCTACTCCTACGGCCTCGCCCGCGCCCTGTGCGACCTGCACCCCGAGGCGGACCGCGACGTCGTGCTGCCCGCGATCATCCTCCACGGCACCGGCTGGTCGCGGGTGCCGGAGGAGGAGGTGCTGGAGGCGATCCGGCCCGGGGGCGGGCGGCCCGACCTGGTCCTGCGGCACGAGAAGGAGGGCGCCGCCATCGCCGCGGACATCCTCGCCCGTCTCGGCCACGACCCGGTCCGGACCGCGGAGATCGTCGGGATCGTCGACGGTCACGACTCACGCGCCGCCGCCCTGCCGCTCAACGACGCGCTGGTCACGGACGCCGACAAGCTGTGGCGGCTCACACCGCACGGGGTCGAAACGATCATGGACTGGTTCGGGCTCACCCGGGAACAGGCGCTGGTCCTGATCGGCAGCCGGGTCCACGACCACCTGTTCACCGACACGGCCCGCGCCCTGGCCGCCATGGCGGGGATCGACAGCACTCCCCAGCGGGTCGCGCTGGGCTGACGACGCGGGGCCGACGGCCGCGCGCACGAGCGCGTCGCGCCGACGGCCAGGGGCCGGCCGCGCGACGCGTGGGGTCATATGCCGTCGCACGTGACAATGTCATCACCGTGGCGTCACCACCGTCACGTCAGCACCATGACCGAGGAGGGTGCCGTGCGCAGTGACGGCCGCACCGTGACCACCAAGGTGTTCGCGCTGCTCGGCGCCTTCGAGGGTGGTCAGCACGCGCTGTCGCTCAGCGAGCTGGCCCAGTACGCCGACGTACCGCTGCCCACCGCCCACCGGCTCGTCGGGGAACTCGTCGAGTGGGGCGCCCTCGAACGGGACGACCGCGGCCGCTACATCGTCGGCCTGCGCCTGTGGGGGGTCGCCCAGAACGCTGGCCGTCACCTGCGCGACACCGCCCGTCCCCATCTGCAGGACCTGTTCTCGCTCACCCACGAGACCGCGCACCTCGCCATCCGCGACGGGGACGAGGCGCTCTACATCGACCGGATCTACGGATCGACCCGGGTTCCGCGGGCCTCGCGCGTCGGCGGCCGGCTGCCGCTGCATGCCACGGCGGTCGGCAAGGTGCTGCTGGCCCACGAGGAGGAGTGGGTGCGCGAGGCGTATCTCGCGCACCGCCTGGAGGCACCGACCCGGCACACGCACGTCAACCCGGGCCGGCTCGCGGCCGAGTTGCGCAAGGTGCGCGACGAGGGCTACGCCACCACCCAGGAGGAGGTCCGCGAGGGCTCCTGCTCGATCGCGGTACCGGTCCGTCTGGAGCCGCATCCGGCCGCGATCGGCCTGGTGATGCTGTCGAACCAGGGGGCCGTCATGACCCGCCACCTGCCGACCCTGCGGGGCGTCGCGCGGCGCATCGAGGCCGCCGCGGCGCGGCCGCAGCCCGCCCCGGTACTGCGGCCGCGTCGCACCACCCGGCAACCCCGCTGATCCGGTGCCGGAGCCGCTTCCGTCCAACGGAAGTCGCGCCTGGACGGCCTCTGTGGCCGGGGGCACCATGAAGCGGTCGTCACACGACACGACACACGTCTCAGGAGGCGGAATGGCGTCGACTCAGAGCCCGGCCGGGACTGCCCCGGCCTGTCCGGTCCACCACGGCTACGAACCATTCGAACAGGACGACCCGTTCCCGTCGTACGCGGCCCTGCGTGCCCAGGAACCGGTGATGTTCGACGAGCGGATCGGCTACTGGGTCGTGAGCCGTTACGACGACATCAAAGCCGTCTTCGACGACTGGGAGACCTTCTCCTCCGAGAACGCCCAGGCCCCGGTGCGCGAACGGGGACGGCAGGCCCGGCAGATCATGGAGGAGGGCGGCTTCACCGCCTACTCCGGCCTCTCCGCCCGGGTCCCCCCGGAGCACACCCGGATCCGCAAGGTCTCCGCGAAGGCGTTCACGCCGCGCCGGTTCAAGGTGCTCGAACCCCGGGTCCGTGCCAATGTGGTGCGGCTGCTGGAGGCGATGCTGGCGAGGGCGGAGCGCCGCGGCGACCTGGTCCGGGACCTCGCCTACGACGTCCCCACGATCACCATCCTCACCCTGATCGGCGCGGACGTCGGCATGATCGACACCTTCAAGCGCTGGTCGGACTCGCGCGCGGCGGTGACCTGGGGCGACCTGACCGACGAGGAGCAGGTGCCGCACGCCCGCAACCTGGTCGAGTACTGGGCCGAGTGCCGGCGCCTGGTCGCCGAGGCGCACGAGACCGCACCGGACAGCCTGGTCGGCGACATGGTCCGGATGCAGGCCGAGGGCGACCCGATCAGCGACCACGAGATCGCCTCGGTCTGCTACTCGCTGCTCTTCGCCGGCCACGAGACGACCACCACCCTGATCTCCAACGCGCTGCGCGTGCTGCTCTCCCACCCCGAGCAGTGGCGGGCCGTGGTCGACGACCCGGCGCGTGTCCCGGCCGCCGTCGACGAGGTGCTGCGCTACAGCCCCTCCATCGTCGGCTGGCGCCGGCGGGCGCTGCGTGACACCGAGATCGGCGGCGTGGCGATCCCGAAGGGCGCCGACGTCCTGCTGCTCATGGGCTCCGCCAACCGCGACGCGTCCCGGTTCGAGGACGGCGAGTCCTTCGACATCGGCCGTCCCAACGCCCGCGAGCACCTGTCGTTCGGCTACGGGATCCACTACTGCCTGGGCAACATGCTCGCCAAGCTGCAGGCGAAGATCGCGCTGGAGGAGGTCGCGCGCCTCGCACCGGCTCTGCGCCTCGCCGACGGCGCGGACATCCGCTTCGGCCGCAACCTCTCCTTCCGCGCCCCTGCCGCGGTCCCCGTCACCTGGGAGGACTGACCCGTGAGCGACTTCATCGTCTTCTTCGACAGCGGGCACGAGCCCACGCTCCAACTGCTCGGCGGCAAGTGCGCCTCACTGGTCTCGATGACCTCGGCGGGGATGCCGGTGCCGCCCGGCTTCGCGGTGACCACCGCCGCCTTCGACCGCTTCGTCGACGGCAGCGGGCTGCGCGACGAGATCCGCGCCCGCCTCGCCGAGATCGACCCCGACGACGTCGAGTGCGTCGACCGGATCTCGTCCCGGATCCGGGACGCGATCGAGTCGCGCGACGTGCCGGAGGACATGCACGGTGTCCTGGGCGAGGCCTACGAGCGGCTGATGTCACGGTTCGACGCCGGGGTGCCGGTCGCGGTCCGCTCGTCCGCCACCGCCGAGGACCTGCCCGACGCCAGCTTCGCCGGCCAGCAGGACACGTACCTGTGGCTCATCGGCTACAAGGCGGTCAGCGAGCACGTCCGGCGTTGCTGGGCCTCGCTCTACACCAGCCGCGCCATCACCTACCGTCTGCGCAAGGGCATTCCCGAGGACGACCTGTCGATGGCGGTCGCGGTGCAGAAGATGGTGAACGCCCGCACCGCCGGTGTCGCGATGACCCTGGACCCCTCGAACGGCGACCGCTCCAAGGTCGTCGTGGACGCCTCCTGGGGGGTTGGCGAGATGGTCGTCTCGGGACAGGTGACCCCTGACAACATCCTGCTCGACAAGATCATGCTCACCGTGGTCCGCGAGCACATCGGCGACAAGCACGCCGAGCTGGTGCCGGACCTGCGGCCCGGTCGGCTTATCGAGCGGGAGGTCGAGCCGGAGCGCCGCGCGGTCCGCTGCCTGTCCGACGCCGAGCTGCGCGCGGTCGCGGTCATGGCCAAGCGGGCCGAGAAGCACTACGGCACCCCGCAGGACATCGAGTGGGCCATCGACGCCGATCTGCCCGACGGGGAGAACCTGCTGTTGCTGCAGTCTCGTCCGGAGACGGTCCACTCCGGCCCCCGGGCCGCCGCGCCCCCGGCCCCCACGACGTCGGTCCCGGCGTTCTCGTTCCCCTCGGCCGCGACCGCCGCGGCAGCGACCGGCACGGCGCCGGCCCCCGCGCAGACCTCCACCGACCCGGCCTCCACGATCACGCGCACACCCGGCTTCTCCATGGCCGGGATCACCTCCTCCCTCATCGGCCGCTGAGCCGCTCCCGCAAAGGATCCGAGCGTGACCATCGAACAGACCATGAAGTCCTTCCCGAAGCCATCCGAGATCGAGGTGCCCGAGGGAGCCGAGGGCTGGGAGCAGCTCTACCCCTACAACCTCGTCTTCGACAACGCGCCGGACGGGGACGACAAGTTCTGGTTCTGCGACAGCCAGCACTGGCCCACCGTGTTCAAGCCGTTCGAGACCATCGGTGGCGAGTTCGCGGTCAAGTGCCTCGGGCAGTACAACACCAGGCACCTGCTCATCCCGCCGGCCAACGGCATCGAGTTCAAGATCCACCTGGGCTACCTCTACATGAGCCCCGTGGCCGTGCCGCCGGAGGAGATCCCGGCCCGGGTGCCGGAGTTCGAACGCCGCGCCGGCCACTACTTCCAGAACTGGGACAGCCTGCTGGAGGGCTGGCGCGTCAAGGTCCGCGCCACCATCGACGAGATGGAGGAGCTGCGCTTCGAGGCGCTGCCCGCGATGGTGCCGTTCGACGACATCGTCTCCGGCAAGGCGATGGACGGCTCCCAGACGCTGATGGAGAACTACGACCGCCTGATCGCGCTGCTCTACCGCAACTGGCAGTACCACTTCGAGTTCCTGAACCTCGGTTACCTCGCCTACCTGGACTTCTTCGGCTTCTGCAAGGAAGCCTTCCCGGGCATCCCCGACCAGGCCATCGCCAAGATGGTGCAGGGCGTCGACATGGAGCTGTTCCGGCCCGACGACGAGCTCAAGCGGCTCGCCGTCAAGGCCGTCGAGGCGGGGCTCCAGTCGGCCTTCGAGAACCCGGACGACGTCGAGGGCACCCTGCGGGCGGTCCGCGAGGCGGGCGGCGAGGAGTGGGTCGCGGCCTACCGGGCGGCCCAGGACCCGTGGTTCAACTTCACCGTCGGCAACGGCTTCTACGGCCATGACAAGTACTGGCTGGAGCACCAGGAGATACCGCTCGGCTACATCAAGGACTACATCCGCCGCGTCGACGAGGGCCAGGAGATCATGCGCCCGGTCGAGCAGCTGGCCGCCGAGAAGGAACGGATCGTCGAGGAGTACCGCGAGGTGCTCCAGGGCGAGCTGCGCGAGCAGTTCGACGCCAAGCGCGGGCTCGCGGCCACCGCCTACCCGTACGTGGAGAACCACAACTTCTACATCGAGCACTGGACGATGGGCGTGTTCTGGCGCAAGGTGCGCGAGCTGGCCCGGGTCTTCGTCGGGGCCAGTTTCTGGGCCGACCCCGCCGACATGCTCTACCTCAACCGCAACGAGGTCCGCGACGCGATCTTCGACCTGGTCACCGGCTGGGCGGTCGGTGCCGAGTCGACCGGCCCGCACTACTGGCCGGCCGAGATCGAGCGGCGTCGCCGGATCATCGACGCGCTGTCCACCCAGCGCCCGCAGCCCGCGCTCAACACGCCGCCTGCGCAGATCACCGAACCGTTCACGATGATGCTCTACGGCATCACCACCGAGCAGGTGCAGCAGTGGCTGGACGGCGACGAAAGCGCCGCCGACGGGGCGATCACCGGCATGGCCGCGTCCCCGGGCGTGGTCGAGGGCATCGCCCGCGTGATCACCTCCGCCGACCAGCTGGGCGAGGTCCAGGAGGGCGAGATCCTTGTCGCCACGATCACCGCGCCGTCCTGGGGGCCGATCTTCGGCCGGATCAGGGCGACCGTCACCGACATCGGCGGCATGATGAGCCACGCTGCGATCGTCTGCCGCGAGTACGGCCTGCCCGCCGTGACGGGCACCGGTTCGGCGTCCGCCACGATCCGCACCGGACAGCGCCTCCGCGTCGACGGCGACGCCGGGCGCGTCGAGATCCTGGAGAGCTGAACACCATGACACTCCCCAAGCACCAGTCGCCCGCCCGCACCGTCCTGGTGACCGGTGCGGCGGGCGGCCTGGGCCGCGCCTTCGCCCTCGGCTTCGCCGACCGCGGCTACCGGGTCGCGGCCTGCGACCTCGACCCGGACGGGGCCGAGGAGACCGCGCGCCTGGTCGAGGCCGCAGGCGCCGACGCCTGGCACGGCCGGGCCGACGTCACCGACCCGGCGAGCACCGTGGCGGCCGCCGCCCGGGTCGCGGAGTTCGGCGGCGGCACGATCGACGTACTGGTCAACAACGCCGCCGTCTACGGCACCGTCACCCGGTCCCCGCTGGAGCGGATCGACCCGGCGGAGTGGGATCTGGTGATGGCGGTCAACCTCAAGGGCCCCTGGCTGATGACCCGGGCGGTGAGCCCGCACCTGCCCGAGGGCGGACGGGTCGTCAACCTCTCCTCGGCCACCGTCTACAGCGGTTCGGAGAACTGGGCGCACTACGTCGCCTCCAAGGGCGGCGTGATCGCCCTGACCCGGGTGATGGCCAAGGAGCTCGGTCGGCGCTCGATCACCGTCAACGCGATCGCGCCGGGCTTCACCCTCACCGAGGCCAGCCGCGGCCTGATCGAGGACGCCGAGTCCTACGGCGTCGACCGCGGCGCGCTGCGGCGGACCAGCCGGCCGGAGGACGTCGTCGGCGCCGCGCTCTACCTCGCCGGCCCCGACAGCGCCTTCGTCACCGGGCAGACCCTGGTCGTCGACGGCGGCCGCCAGTTCATCTGACCTCGACCACCAGGAGGAGAAGCCATGCCGAAGGTCACCTACACCGAAACCGCCGGGAACTGCCGCACCGTGGACGCCAACGTCGGCGACTCGGTCATGGAGAGCGCCGTCCGCAACGGCGTTCCCGGCATCGTCGCGGAGTGCGGCGGCTCACTGTCGTGTGCGACCTGCCACGTCTACGTCGAGGAGGCCGATCTGGCCTCGCTGCCGCCGATGGGTGAGATGGAGGACGAGATGCTCTGGGGCACCGCGGAGGACCGGCGCCCTAACTCCCGCCTGTCCTGCCAGCTCAAGGTGGCCGACGGCATGGACCTGCGGGTGACCACCCCCGCCACCCAGGTGTGAGGGGCCATGGCCGACGGACTGCTCATCATCGGCTCCTCGCAGGCCGGCGTCTCCCTGGCGACGTCACTGCGCGCGCTCGGCCACGAGGAACCGATCACGCTGCTCGGTGACGAGAACCATCGCCCCTACCAGCGGCCCGCCCTGTCCAAGGAGTGGCTGCAGGGTGAGATCACCAACGAGTCGCTCATGTTCCGCACCGAGGACCACTGGGTCGAGCAGCGCATCGACGTGGTGAAGAACGAGCGGATCATCCGGATCGACAAGCGCGACGACGGCTCGGGCACGGCCCACTCCATGTCCGGCGCCCGGTTCGCCTTCGACCGCCTCGCCCTCGCCGTCGGCGCGCGGCCGCGCAGGCTGCTGCTCGACGGCGTCGACCTGCCCGGCGTGCTCTACCTGCGCAACGCCGACGACGCCCTGGAGCTGAAGGCCCGGGTGCCGGACGTGCGCGACGTGGTGGTGATCGGCGGCGGGTTCATCGGTATCGAGGCCGCCGCGTCGCTGAACCGGATGGGACGCACCGTCACCTTGCTGGAGGCGGCACCGCGGCTGGTCGCGCGCGCCGTCGGCGAGGCGACCTCGGCGTATCTGCTCGACCACCACCGCGCCGCCGGTATCGACATCGTGCTGGGCGCTACCGTCCGCCGGATCGTTCCGCGCGGCGACCGGGTCGGCGGCGTGGAGCTCGTGGACGGCCGCGTGGTGCCCGCCGACCTGGTGCTGGTCGGCGTCGGTGTGATCCCCAACACCGAGCTGGCCGAGTCGATCGGCCTGGTCTGCGACAACGGCGTCCGCGTGGACGCCTGCGCGCGGGCTTCCGACGGGGTCACCGTGGCGGTCGGCGACTGCGCGAACCTGCCCAATCCGGTGCCGGGCGCGCCCGAGGGCGACCGGGTCCGGTTCGAGAGCGTCAACAACGCCATAGAGCAGGCCAAGGTGGCGGCGTACGCGATCACCGGCCGCCAGGAGGAATACGCCGGCATTCCGTGGTTCTGGTCCAACCAGGGCGAGATCAAGCTCCAGATCGCCGGGCTATCCACCGGCCACGACCGCACCCTGATCCGCACCGACGCCGAGCGCGGCAGGCACAGCGTGCTGTACTACCGCGGCGACCGCGTCATCGCCGCAGACTGCGTCAACCACCCGATGGACTTCATGGCAGTCCGCAACGCCCTCGGCAAGGGCCTGTCCATCCCGTTCGGGGCCGCCACCGACCCGTCCATGCCACTCAAATCCGTGACCGTCCAGCCGACCGCTCCGGTCGATGCCGACTGAGGAGGGGCTCCCCCATGCCCACCACCTTGCCCGCCGTGCGTCCGATCCCCGGGTCGGGGCCGGTCGACATCTCACCGATCTCACTGACCCCGGCTCCCGGCGAGGACCTCGACCCCATCTGGAAGGCGGTCGTTTCGGAGACCCGCACCCGGGGCAACGACATCCATCTGCCGATCTCGCTCGCCTACGCCGAGCGGCTGTGCGATGCCTTCCCCGAGGCCGACCGGCTGCTGGTGCGGGTGGCCATACAACTCCACGACACCGGATGGGGCAGGGTCGACGAGGACCGCATCCTCTCCGAGGGTTTCTCGGGCGACTGGCGCAAGGCAAAGATCCGTTTCGAGCACGAGCGGCAAGGCTGCGTCATCGCCCGCGAGGTGCTGCCCCCGCTGGGCTACGACGAGGAGTTCGTGCGCCAGGTCTGCGCCATCATCGACGGTCACGACACCCGGCGGGAGGCGTACTCGCTGGAGGACGCCCTGGTCCGCGACGCCGACCGGCTGTGGCGGTTCGACCACGCCGGAATCGCGCTGGCGTCCGGCTGGTTCCGCATGGACCCCGCCGTCTACAGCGACCGGCTGGAGGCGGAGATCATCCCCGAGCTGCTCACCGCCCCGGCCATCGCCATGGCCACGGCCGAACTGGAGCGCTCCCGCGCCCTGTTGAAGACGGAGGTGATCAGGTGAACGCCAGCGACGCCGCGCCGTCCCCGGCCCGGCCCGTGCCGCGGTGGACCCGTACCGACGACTACTACGTCGACGGCGCCTGGGTCCGCTCGACCGCCGCGACCCGCCTGCCGCAGATCGATCCGGCCACGGGCCGCGAGTGGGGCGCCGTGCCCGACTGTTCCGCCGAGGACGTCGATGCCGCGCTCGCCGCCGCCGACCGGGCCTTCCGCACGGGGCCGTGGGCCCGCACCACGCCGTCGGAAAGGGCCGCGCTGCTGCGCCGGATCGCCGACGAGGTCGAGGCCCGTGCCGCCGAGACGGCCGTGACGAACACACGCGAGAACGGCTCGCCGATCGGCGAGACCCGGGGCGCCGCGGCGAATGCCGCCGGCATCCTGCGGCACGTCGCCGGGCTGGCGTCCTGGCTGGAGGACGAGGACGTCAGGCCGTTCCCGGCGGGAGGCGCCGAGTCCGTCGTGCGCAAGGATCCGGTGGGCCCGTGCGTGCTGATCGCACCGTGGAACTTCCCGATCAACCTGATGGTGGTCAAGCTGGCGCCCGCCCTGCTCGCCGGCTGCACGGTGGTCATGAAGCCCGCGCCCGGCACGTCGCTCTCGATCCGGTTCGTCGTCGAGGCATGCGCCGCGGCCGGAGTCCCGGCCGGGGTGGTCAACCTCGTCACCGGCGGCGGCGAGGTCGGCGACCGGCTGGTCCGCCACCCGCTGACCGCCAAGGTCGCCTTCACCGGCTCGACCCCGGTCGGGCGCCGGATCGCGGCCGCCTGCGGGGAGCTGCTCCGCCCGGTCACCCTCGAACTCGGCGGCAAGTCCTCGGCGGTCGTCCTGGAGGACGCCGACCTGGAGCAGATGGCCCCGGCGCTGATCCGCACCTGCCTGCGCAACACCGGGCAGACCTGCTACATCTCGACCCGCGTCCTGGCCCCCTCGTCCCGCTACGACGAGGTGGTCGACATGGTCACGCGCGTGGTCGCGGACGCACCGCAGGGCGACCCGTTCGACGAGGGCACCGTGTTCGGGCCGATGGCGTCGCAAGCGCAGTACGACGTCGTGCGCGGCCATCTCGACTCCGCGCACGCGGAGGGAGCCCGCGCCACCACCGGCGGGCGCCCCGCGGACACGGACCAGGGGTGGTTCATCGAGCCGACGGTGTTCGCCGATGTCACACCCGACATGCGGGTCGCCCGGGAGGAGATCTTCGGGCCCGTGGTGACCATCCTGCGCTACGACGACCTCGACGAGGCCGTCGCCCTCGCCAACGACACGCCCTTCGGACTCGGTGGCGTCGTCTTCTCCGCCGATCCCTCGGCCGCGCAGGCGGTCGCGGAGCGCATGGACACCGGATCCGTTGGTGTGAACTTCTTCGCCTCCAACCACAACGCGCCCTTCGGCGGACGACACGACTCCGGGATGGGGGTGGAGTACGGCATCGAGGGGCTGGCGCAGTACGTCACCTTCAAGTCGATCCACCGTCGTCCCGGCTGAAGCCGTCCTCGGGTCCGCGGAGTCGCACCCGGCCGGAACCCCGGCCGGGAACAGGACCGGGCCCCCGCAAAGGCGCCTGCGGCCCGGGGTGAGTCGAGACAGGTGGCACCGGTCGGTGCAACGGGCCGTCACATCGTCGACCGACCGGACGGGCCGGGGCGAGAACATTCGGTGGTCGCGTCGTCGAGAAGGGCGTCGGCCGGCTCGGGTCCGTCCGGGAAGAGGAGTGTTCAATTGACGGCGGATCCGATGATCAAGGAGACGCTTGATGAGCGAGACCATCGTTGAGACCGTGGCCGTGGAGGAACCGGTCGTTGTACCGGCCGTGGAGACGGTGTCGGACGACCAGTTGATCGGGCGTTGTCACGTTGGCTGACTGGGGGGATGATCTTCGGGTTGATCATGCCGGAGGGGGACTCGTCCGTGGAGAGCGCGTCGCCGTCGTACAGGGGTCACCGGTATCCGGTTGAGGTCATCTCCCACTGCGTGTGGCTGTACTTCCGATTCCCGCTCAGCTTCCGCGAGGTGGAGGAGCTGATGCTCCAGCGCGGTGTGATCGTCTCGCATGAGACGGTCCGCCGATGGTGTCTGAAGTTCGGGCAGGCCTACGCCCACGCGCTGCGCCGCCGACAGGCCCGGCCCGGCGACAAGTGGCATCTGGACGAGGTCTTCATCAAGATCAACGGTGAGCAGAAGTACCTGTGGCGGGCAGTCGACCAGGACGGCAACGTCCTCGACATCCTCGTCCAGAACCGCCGGGACAAGGCCGCGGCCAGGCGATTCTTCCGCAAACTCCTGAAAAAGACCGGCACAGTGCCGAGGGTGCTCGTCACCGACAAGCTCCGCTCCTACGGCGCGGCCCACCGCGAGGTCATGCCCTCCGTCGAGCACCGCTCCCATAAGGGCCTGAACAACCGGGCCGAGAACAGCCACCAGCCCACGCGGCAACGCGAACGCGCCATGAAAGGCTTCCGCTCCGCCGGCGGGGCCCAGCGGTTCCTGTCCGCGTTCAGCGGCATCTCACCCCACTTCCGACCCCGACGCCACCTGCTCACCGCCACCGACTACAGAGCCGAGATGACCGTCCGCTTCACGATCTGGGAGCAGATCACCGGAGTCGCCAGCCTGCCCACCATGGCCTGAGCGCAGGCCCGCATCGCGGGCCCACCACGCCCCGACGCGCCGTCAGGCACCCACGCACCCAACAACGTGACAAAGCCCTATTGGGGACTCTTGGATCTCTTGGCTTGAGCGGGTGGCGTCGTCATCCAGGTCTCCAACGTGGCGAGGCCGGTCCGCCGCGCCAATCCTTCGCAGCCCCGGGAACGCCAACAGCGAAGACGCCACCGTGTCCGTCAGCCCCAGACAGACATGCAGTCCGGGCGAACGGACCTCCGTCACCACTCGGCTGGCGCTCGCCAGAACCGGCGTGCTGCACGCCGCGCTGATCTGGCCGACCTGCGCTCCAGCACGTGCCATCCACCGGCCAACGCTGGGGGCGCCTTTCCGCTTAAGAGCCACCCATTCCCCCGCCGCTATAAGCGGCCTGACCAGCATCCCAACATGCCTGACACCCCATCAGAACGAGCGTCAAATGAGCGTCACGAGCGTCATTTCAGCGTCAAGATATCGCCCGTAACGCCCACACCGCACATAACGCGCACACGGAAAACCGCAGGTCAGGCGCCCTTCCCGACTGCTTCAAGGATGGCGACGCACTCCACATGATGCGTCATCGGGAACAGGTGAACGACGCGGAAGGGAGGTTCCCTGCGCCCGAGGTGGAGCGGAGCTCAGTAACCTGCGGACCGGCGGGCAGCCGTGCGCACCACTCAGTTGGCGCGGCCGGACTTCCCCTCTACAGTGCCACCGAAGCGACTGCTAACCGAAGAAGCTCAACCGGACGTTCCGGTTGGTATTGCTGGTGTTCGTATCGACCAGGCACACCGACTGCCACGTACCCAGTTCCAGCCGTCCGCCGATCACCGGCAATGTGGCGTGCGGTGCGATCAGGGCCGGCAGGACGTGGTCGCGGCCGTGGCCGGGGCTGCCGTGGCGGTGCTGGTAGCGGTTGTCCGCGGGCAGCAGTGTGTGGAGGGTGGCGAGGAGATCGTCGTCGCTGCCCGCTCCGGTTTCCAGGATGGCGATTCCGGCGGTGGCGTGGGGCACGAAAATGTTGAGCAGGCCGTCCCGGCCAACGGCGGCGCGGGTGAGGAACCGTACGCAGTCGTCCGTCAGGTCGGTGACCGTCTCGGCGACACCGGTCGTGATGTGCAGAACGCTGGTGATGAAGGCATCGGGCATGCCCCCATCCTCTCGCTCGTGGCCCGAGATGGCGCGTCCACGTTCCGAGATCGGCGGTGACGATCGCGGCGACCTGTCAGGTGGCGTGTAGCGCTGACGCTGAGTAACAGTCCTCGCGGCCTGCCCGCAAGGTCTTCTCGAGAAGTGTGAATGACTTGGGTGTACCGCCCGGCTGTGGCTTGCCCGCTTTGTGGCCGACGACCCGGTAGCCGTCGTCCAGGTAGTAGGCGTTCAGGCGCGCGTTGCCAGCCAGGCAGTCCAGACGTACGAACTCCCGCCCCGTGGTGGCCACACGGTGTTCCGCGGCTTGCAGCAGCAGCCGCCCGGTCCCGGGCAGGGCGCTGCTGCGGTCCACCATCAGCCGGTGCACGTAGCCGGCCACCGGCGGCTGCGGTCCCCAGGCCTCCTCGTCCTCCCACCACAACTCCCAGGCCCCGGCCACGCGGTCGTCGACCTCGGCGAGCCAGACTTCGCCGCCGCTCGCCATGATCCGGCGGAAGTGATCCTCACCCAGCTCGCCGGGCTGCCACTGGCCGGTGATGCCCTGGGCGAGCATCCAGCGGGCAGCATCGTCACGCACGCGAACGAGAGTGGCGAGGTCAGCATCCTCGGCGAGACGGAAGTTCAGATCGTTCATCGCGCGATCCTCGCACGAACCGTTCCTAGTCAGTGAACATGAGTTGCACTGGCACGCCCCGAACGGTGTTGGGCCTACTGGTCCCCCGCGTTCGCTTCCCGCTCGGCGGCGGCCCTCCAGGGGCGCGGTCCGTGACAGGTGGGCGGGTTTCCTCGCGACCTTGGGTGCCTCGTCCGGCCTGGGCGGTCCGATGCCCGCGACGATCGCTCTGGTCGTCGCGGGGCGATGTCGTCCTTCCCCAAGCTCTCAGCTCCGTTCGAGCAGGGGATACCCCATCCCGGATCGGGTGCCCGAGGTCGCGTCGTCCGATGGCGATGCTCGCGGCATCGTGCCGGGTGGTGGTGCGTCGTGGGGTGGCCAGCGGTTTCTGCCAGTGCTGCGCGCCCCACAGGCTGGTGTGGGCCGGGTCGACCGCCACGATCGACAGGCCGGCTTCGGCAGCCACGGAGGTGATACGGGCTTGGAGTTTTCCGGTGGGCATGCCGGAGATGAGCTGCCGGAAGCGTCGTTTGCGGCCGTGCTTCTCGCGGGTCTTCTCCGCCGCGAAGTCCAGGTCCTCGATGGCGATGGCCTTCACGTCGGTCCGCTTGGCCCAGTTGATGAGGCGGGTCCACGGGGCAGTACTGTGTCACGCTGCCCGGCGTCGGCCGCAGGACCGCCAGGGACGTCACGTCCAGGCCGGTGCTGTTCCGGGCGAAGTGGGGCGAGCCGGCGGTGCGGTTGAGCACCGGCTGCAGCAGCGGCCGCAGCCGACGGAAGCCGTCGGCTGCGGCAAGGTGCTGGGTGCTGCGGAGCAGGCCGGAGCGGACCACCTGCCGGTCCTCCAGCAATGCGGTGAGCTCAGATTGCGTGAAGCCGTTGATCCTGCTCCACAGCCCGACATAGGCCCAGTTGGGCTCCTGTGCCTGCAGTGCGACCAGGCGCCCGATCACCTCCAGCGGGGTGCGATCGGTGCGCGCCAACAGGAATTGGCGGTCCATCAGCGCCCGGTTCAGGGCCCGGGGAGAGAGCGTGGTCACGACAGCCGTACCGAGACATTGCCCTGGTAGCACCCCTGGAGCAGCGACAGGAACGCCCGCGGCACGTCCTCGATCCCGCCCTCGACGACCGTCTGCGGGTAGACGAAGCGGCCCTCGCCCAGCCACGTGCTGAAGTGTTCCCGCCAGGACGTGATCTGATCGGGCGTGTGGTAGCAGGAGAACGGCAGCAACTCGATGCCCTTGGCCTCGGCCGCCGCGCCGTCGGGCTGCGGGAAGCGCTCCGCCGCGCCGCCGAGCTGGCTCGACAGTGAACCGCACAGCGCGAAGCGCGCCCAGGGCCGGGCCGCCTCCAGCGCGGCCCGGTACTGCTCGCCGCCCACGACGTCGAAGAACACCGAGATACCCTCGGGCGCGAGCTCCCCCAGCCGGTACGCCGCGGAGCCGTCGTGATAGTCGAACGCGGCGTCGTAGCCGAGCTCGTTCACGAGGTAGTCGACCTTCGCCGGGTTGCCGGCACTGCCGATCACCCGCGCCGCGCCGAGACACCTGGCGATCTGGCCGGCCAGCGAGCCGACCCCGCCCGCAGCGCCGGAGACGAACACCACGTCGCCCTCGCCGACGGCCGCCACGTCGGCCATCCCGTAGTAGGCGGTCGGCCCCTGGCCGAGGTAGTAGCCGGGGTCGGCGAAGAGCCCGCGGTCGAGCTTGACGTACCCGGCTGCCGGGCCCGCCGAGTACTCGCTCCAGCCGGTCATCGACTGGACCAGATCGCCGACCGCGAGCTCGCGGTTGCTGGACCGGACGACCGTGCCGATGGCGGCGACCCCCACCCGCTGGCCCGGCTGCCAGGCCGGCACCGGGATGGTGCAGTCGGCCCGCATCAGCTCCAGGTACGTCGCGGCGAGCCCCACCTGGTCGGTCCGCACCAGGACCTCGCCGTCCACCTCGGCCTTGGCGACGGTGAAATGGTCGAGCGTCGGGACGCCGGTGATCTGCGCGGCCAGCTGGATCTCACGGGTGATCATTTCTTGGTCCTCACATCGGTCCGGTATGGCCTTCGAGATCGACCCTAGGGAAGCTTCCGGCCACTTTCTGACCGGAACCCGGGGCAGTATTTCGGCATGGCGAACACCAGCTCACGGACCCTCAGACTGCTCTCCCTGCTGCAGACCCACCGCCACTGGCCCGGCCTGGAACTGGCCGACCGGCTCGGGGTCTCCGAGCGGACCCTACGCCGCGACGTCGACCGGCTGCGCGAGCTCGGCTACCCGGTCAGTGCGGCCCGGGGCACGGACGGCGGCTACCAGCTCGCGCCCGGAGCTGTCCTGCCCCCGCTGTTGCTGGACGACGAGGAGGCGGTGGCGCTCGCGGTGGGCATCGGCGACGCGGCGCAGAGCGGGATCGCGGGGATGGAGGATGCGTCCCTGCGCGCACTCACCAAGGTGGTGCGGGTCCTGCCGCCCCGGCTACGGGCCAGGGTGGACGCCCTGCGCGCGATGACCGTCTCCGCTGCCGCGTCCGGGCCGGTCGTCGCGGCAGGGGTACTGACCGCGGTCGCCCAGGCATGCCGGGACGCGGAGCGGCTGCGGTTCGGCTACACGGCCAGGGGCGCCGCGCCCACCGAGCGCGAGGTCGAGCCGCACCGGGTGGTCTCCCTCGGCGGGCGCTGGTACCTGGTCGCCTACGATCTGGACCGGCACGACTGGCGCAGTTTCCGCCTCGACCGGCTGACCGAGCCGACGGCGACCGGCACGCGATTCCGGCAGCGTCCGCTCCCGGCCGAGGACGCCGTGGCCTTCGTCCAGGCGGCGAGCGGGGCCCCGGCTCCGTACACGGTCGAGGCCCTCGTCCACGCGCCATCCGCACGGGTGCGGCAGGTGGTCGGCCAGTGGGGCACGATCGAACCGCTCGACCAGGACAGCTGTCGGCTCACCATGACCTCGACCTCCCTCGACTGGCCGGCGCAGGCACTGGGCAATGTGGGCGCCGAGTTCGAGGTACTGGGACCGCCGGAGTTCGCCGCGCACGTCCAGGAGTGGGGCGCTCGCTTCATCCGGGCCACCCGCGCACCCGAGTGCCTTTCCTCGCCCTAGCGCCGCGACGGTGGCGCGGCGTTCGTAGCAGCGGGCGAAGCGGTGGAAGGCGTTCCACCAGGCGCAGGCGGGCTTGAAAGTCTGCCCGGCAGCGGCGGTCACCCCTGCCGCAAACGGGCGTCCGCTCCGGGCGGGGCGCCGCTGCTGATCGCCGGGGCCGCTGGCCGGGAAGATCCCCTTGCCCGAAGTGGTTGGTGGAAGCGTGAACAACTTTGGGGTCGGGGCAGCACGCGAAGTGGACGTGGTCGTGATCGGCGCCGGACAGGCTGGTCTGTCCGGCGCCTATCATCTGCGCCGCGCAGGTCTGGAGCCCGACCGCGACTTCGTCGTGCTCGACCACGCGCCCCGTCCGGGCGGCGCCTGGCAGTTCCGGTGGCCCTCACTGACGTACGGCAAGGTCCACGGCATGCATGCGCTGCCCGGCATGGAACTGTCCGGTGCCGACGACAGCCGCCCGTCGTCCGAAGTGATCGGCGAGTACTTCGACGCGTACGAGCGCACCTTCGACCTGAGGGTCCACCGGCCCGTGGACGTGAGTGCGGTGCGGGAGGGCGACGGCGGGAGGTTGCTCGTCGAGACCTCCGAGGGTGCGTATGCCACGCGCGCCCTGATCAATGCCACCGGCACCTGGGACCGGCCGTTCTGGCCGCGCTACCCGGGCCAGGAGACCTTCCGGGGGCGTCAGCTGCATACCGCGAACTATCCGGGGCCCCAGGAGTTCGCCGGGCGGCGGGTGGTTGTGGTCGGTGGCGGCGCCTCCGGCACTCAGCATCTGATGGAGATCGCCGAGGTGGCGGCGGACACCTTCTGGGTGACGCGTCGGCCTCCGGTCTTCCGGGAGGGGCCGTTCGGCGAGGACCAGGGGCGGGCCGCCGTCGCCATGGTGGAGGAGCGCGTACGGCGGGGGCTGCCGCCGCAGAGCGTGGTGAGCGTGACCGGGCTGCCGGTCAGCGACGCCGTGCGGCGGGCCCGGGAGGAGGGAGTGCTCGACCGCCTGCCGATGTTCGACCGGATCACTTCGACCGGGGTGGCGTGGGACAACGGGCGGACGGTGGACGCCGATGTGATCCTCTGGGCGACCGGGTTCCGCGCCGCCATCGACCATCTCGCACCGTTGCGGCTGCGCGAGCCCGGCGGCGGTATCCAGGTCGAAGGCACGCAGGCCGTACGGGACCCGCGGATCCATCTGGTCGGGTACGGGCCGTCGGCGAGCACCATCGGTGCCAATCGGGCGGGGCGGGCGGCGGTGCGTGCCATCAGACACTTGCTGAAGGCCGGCGGGGACGACGCCGTCGGCCGCGGGGGCGAGCACACCGCCGCTCTGGTGTGACATCGCCCTTCAGCTGCCTCTCGCTCGTCGCCATGCGGGCATGCTGTCCCGGGCCGTCGGCGGCTCGGACGGGACGACACGACTCCACACCGCGAGGACAGAACACACGAACAGGGGATCGGATGTTCGCTGGAACGCGTGATCGTATGGCCGATCGTTGCTCAACTCATCTGCGGCACCTGATGATTACAGGGCGCAAACAACGGGCTGCAGACCGCGACTGCGCTGTCCCAGAGATGCACCATGTACGAGGAGAAACACCTGATGAACGTCCTGACCAACCTGCTTGCCGGACTCGTCCACTTCGTGGGTTGGCTCGTCTGACCTCTGCTCCGCCCCGGCGCCGTCGCTCCCCGTCCCACGGGAGCGGCGGCGCCGTCGCGTGTGCGGTCTCAGCCTCGGCTCCCCGGCCCGGTGAACTCGGGCAGGGCGGCGAACCCGGGTGCCACGGTGACCGCCTCCGCGAGCGCGCCGAGGGTGCGGCGGACCCGGGTGAGGGGGAGTTCCACCCACAGCAGAGCTCTCATGGGCGGCGATCATGCCGCACGGAGAACCGGCCCCACACCCCCGTGCTCACTTCTCCGTGTCCCGATCAGCTTGCCACGGGGGCCAGTTGGGTGTCCCGCCGGACAAGCGCGGCATAGCGGCCGTCCTGCTGGAGCAACTCCTCGTGGCTGCCGCGCTCGGCGGTCCGGCCGCCGTCGAGGACGACGATCTGATCCGCGTCGCGAACGGTGGAGAGGCGATGAGCGATGGTGATCGTGGTGCGCCCTGCGGACAGTGCGTCGATCGCCTCCTGTACGGCGAATTCGGTACGGGTGTCGAGGGCGCTGGTCGCCTCGTCGAGGATCAGGACGGGCGGGTCGCGCAGGATGGTACGGGCGATGGCCAGCCGCTGTTTCTCGCCGCCGGAGAAGCGGTAACCGCGCTCGCCGACCAGGGTGTCGTAGCCGTCGGGCAGCGAGGCGATGTGGTCGTGGATCTGTGCCGCGCGGGCGGCCGCCTCGATCTCGGCATCCGTCGCGTCCGGCTTGGCGAAGCGCAGGTTCTCGGCGACGGAGGCGTGGAAGAGGTACGTCTCCTGGGAGACCACACCAACGGCCCGGGCGAGCGTGCCGAAGTCCAGTTCGCGTACGTCGACGCCGTCGAGCGTGACCCGGCCGCCGGTGACGTCGTAGAGCCGTGGCACCAGGTAGCTGAGCGTGGACTTGCCGGAACCGGTCGGTCCGACAACAGCGAGGCTGCCACCGGCCGGCACGGTGACATCGACACCGCTGAGGGTCGGGCCGCTCTTCTCGTCGTAACTGAAGTCCACGCCCTCGAAGCGGATCTCGCCGCGGATCTTCTCCAGTTGGACGGGTTCCTCGGGCTCGGTGATGTCCACCCTGAGGTCGAGGTACTCGAAGATCCGCTGGAACAGTGCGAGGGACGTCTGCATCTGCACCCCGGTGGAGAGCAGGCTCACGGCAGGCCGGAAGAGGCCCTGCTGGAGCGAGACGAAGGCGACAAGCGTGCCGATGGAGACAGCGGGTCCGCCGGACTGCAGGGCGAGTCCCGCGGCCCAGTAGATGATGGCGGGCACGGCGGCCATGACGATGCCGATCGTCGACATCCGCCATCGCCCGGCCATGCTGGAGCGCACTTCGAGGTCGACCAGGCGCTCGGACTCGTCGGCGAAGCCCTGCGTGAGGGAGTCCGCCCGGCCCATCGTCCGGCCGAGCAGGATGCCGCTCACGGAGAGGGACTCGGTGACCGTGGCCGCCATGGCGGCCATCTGCTTCTGACGCTGAGTGGTGATCTTCTTGCGCTCGCGGCCGACCCGGCGACTGATCCAGACGAAGACCGGCAGCAGGAGGAGCGAGACAAGAGTGAGCCGCCAGTCGAGCGCCAGCATGGCGACGACGGTGGCGATGACCGCCGTGAGGTTGGAGACCAGCGAGGTGGCGGTGGAGGTGACGGTGGCCTGCATACCGCCGATGTCATTGGCGATACGGGACTGCACCTCGCCGGTGCGGGTCTTCGTGAAGAAGGCGAGCGGCATCCTCTGCAGCTGGGCGTAGACGGACGTGCGCAGGTCATGCATGACACGCTGGCCGACGGTGGTGGAGATCAGGGTCTGCAGGACGCCGAACACGCTGTTCATCACGGCGGTGAGAATCATGCCGAGGGCGAGCAGCGAGAGCAGTCCCGTCCGCCCCTGGGGAATGGCCGTGTCGAGGATCTCGCGGAGCAGGAACGGCGATGCGACCGACACCAGCGACGAGGCGCCGACGAGCAGTCCGACCAGCGCGAGCCGGCCGCGGTACGGATGGAAGAGGCGGAGGATGCGGCGCAGCTCGGCGGGCGGCCGCGTACCGTCCCTGGGCGGGGGTGTCCACGTGGGTTCGTCGGGTTTCATGTGCTCCTTCGGCAGGCGTGACGGAGGGAGACGACCGCAGGCGGCAGTCCAGCTTTTGAGAGCATAACTCATTGTTACCTTCACTCACAATGAACATTGTCCTGATACTGTTCCTCCCATGGACTCTCCCGACTCCGACGGCCTGCTGGCCGAGCAGCTGCTGCGGCTCACCCGCCGGCTCCAGCGCATCCAGAGCCGCCAGCTGGAGCCGATCGGCATCACGCCGGCCCAGTTCCGGCTGCTGCGCACGGTCGCCCACTACGACGGGCCGCCCCGGATGGCGGATCTCGCGCAGCGCCTGGATGTCGTGCCGCGCGCCGTGACCAGCCTGGTCGACGCGTTGGAGGCGAGCGGCCGGGTGCGCCGCGCCCCGGACCCGGACAGCCGCCGGGTGGTCCGGATCGAGATCACCGACGAGGGCCGCGCCACGCTGCGCTCGCTGCGCGACGCGCGGAGGGCGGCCGCGGAGGAGATCCTGGCTCCATTGACCGCCGATCAGCGCGAGGTGCTGGGCGGGCTGCTGTCCACTCTGGTCGCGGGAATGCCGGAGCGTCGCTGCTGAGGCTCCACCTTCGGAGTGTGCCGGGTGCCGGGTGCCGAGGCGAGTCGGCGCAGCCCGTGCCGGGCCGGTTCGCCGGCCGGCCTCGAGGCCTTGCACCGATCATGAACGGAAATCCTCGCTGGTAGAAAGGTGGGAGTACCGCACCGACCCATCGAGGGGACCGTCGCCATGCCGCTGCTGGAGCCGAAGCCGGAAGTCCTCCGCCCGGGTGCGGCACGCACCCCGTCCCCCGACCGGGTCCCCGACCTGCGGGCCCCGGGCACGCCCGAGCCGCTGCGCGGCGAACTGACCGCGCTGCTCGGGCCGGAGAAGGTGTTGTGGACCGTCTCCGACCTGGTGAAATACGCCTCCGACGCCAGCCCCTACCGGTTCGTCCCGCAGGTCGTCGTCGTCCCGGAGGACATCGACGACATCTCGGCGATCCTGTCGTACGCGCACGGCAAGGGCCGCGAAGTCGTCTTCCGGGCCGCGGGCACGAGTCTGAACGGCCAGGCGCAGGGCGAGGACATTCTCGTCGACGTCCGGCACCACTGGGCGGGCATCGAGGTGCTGGACGACGGTGCGCGGGCCCGGATCCGCCCCGGGACCACAGTCATGCGCGCCAATGCCACCCTCGCCCGGTACGGCAGGCTGCTGGGCCCCGACCCGGCCAGCGCCATCGCGTGCACGATCGGCGGGGTCGTCGCCAACAACGCCTCCGGAATGACCGCGGGCACCACCCGCAATTCGTACCGCACCGTCACCTCGCTCACCTTCGTGCTGCCGAGCGGCACGGTCGTCGACACGGCCGATCCGGCGGCGGACGAACTGCTCGCCCACGCCGAACCACAACTGTGCGAGGGGCTGCTGGCCCTGAAGGCGGAGATCGAGGCGGACGCGGAACTGACCGCCCGGATCCGCGCCAAGTACGAGATCAAGAACACCAACGGCTACCGGCTCGACGCGTTCCTGGACGGCTCGACCCCCGTACAGATCCTGCGCGGACTGATGGTCGGCTCGGAGGGCACCTTCGGTTTCATCTCCGAGGTCGTCTTCGACACGCTGCCGCTGGACCGGAAGGTCTCCAGCGCCCTGCTCTTCTTCCCCTCGCTGACCGCCGCCGCCGCTGCCGTGCCCCGCTTCAACGAGGCGGGGGCGATCGCCGTCGAGCTGATGGACGGCAACACGCTGCGGGCGTCGGTGAGCGTCCAGGGCGTGCCCGCGGACTGGGCCGGCTTGCCGAAGGAGACGGCGGCGCTGCTGGTGGAGTTCCGGGCTCCGGACGAGCCGGGGCAGGAGGCGTACGAGCGGGCGGCGGCCGCGGTCGTCGAGGGGCTGGACCTTGTCGCGCCGGTAGCCTCGGTGACCAATGAGTTCACCCGCGAGGCCAAGGTCATCTCGGGTTACTGGAAGGCCCGGAAGGCGTTCGTCACCGCGGTCGGCGGCTCCCGCCCGTCCGGTACGACTCTGATCACGGAGGACTTCGCCGTCCCGCCGTCGCTGCTCGCCAACGCCTGCGAATCCCTCCTCCGGCTCCAGGCGGAGCACGGTTTCGACGCCGCCGTCGCGGGTCATGCCGCGCACGGCAACCTGCACTTCCTGCTCGCGTTCGACGCGGCGAAGCCGTCCGATGTCGACCGGTACGCCGCGTTCATGGACGACTTCTGCCGGCTGACCGTGGAGCGCTTCGACGGCTCGCTCAAGGCTGAGCATGCCACCGGTCGCAATATCGCGCCCTTCCTGGAACTCGAGTGGGGCCCGAAGGCGACCGAGCTGATGTGGCGTACGAAGCAGGTCATCGACCCCGACGGGGTGCTCGCGCCGCGGATCGTCCTCGACCGTGACCCGCAGGCCCATCTGCGCGGGCTGAAGACCATTCCCGAGGTCGAGCTGATCGCCGATCCGTGCATCGAGTGCGGGTTCTGCGAACCGACCTGTCCCAGTCACGACCTGACCACCAGCCCGCGTCAACGGATCGTGCTGCGACGGGAGATGATGCGCCAGCCCGGCGGTTCGCCGGTGGAGACCGGGCTCCTCGACGCGTACGGGTACGACGCCGTTGACACCTGCGCCGGTGACTCCACCTGCAAACTCGCCTGCCCGGTCGGCATCGACACCGGCGCCATGATGAAGGACTTCCGCCACCAGCGGCACTCACCGCGCGAGGAACGGATCGCGGCGCTCACCGCGAGGAACTTCAAGGCGGTGGAGACCTCGGCGCGGCTCGCGGTCGCCGCGGCCGACAAGATCGGCGACCGGCTGCTGGAAACCGTCACCGGGCTCGCCCGCAAGGCCGTACGCCCCGATCTGGTGCCCGAGTGGCTGCCCGAGATCCCCGGCGCGGCGCCCCGCAAGCTGCCCCGCACCTCGCGGGTCGGGGCGAGCGCCGTCTACTACCCGGCGTGCGTGAACCGTATCTTCGGCGGTCCGGAAGGCCACCGTGGCCCGTCGCTGCCGCAGGCCGTCGTCGCCGTCTCGGCCCGCGCCGGAAAGCCGGTGTGGATCCCGGAGGACGTCGCGGGGACCTGTTGCTCGACGATCTGGCACTCCAAGGGCTACGACGAGGGCAACGCCGTGATGGCCAACCGCATCGTGGAGGCCGCCTGGGGCTGGACAGCGGGCGGAAAGCTGCCCCTGGTCGTCGACGCATCGTCGTGCACGCTGGGCATCGCCCATGAGGTGGTGCCCTGTCTCACCGAGGACAACCGGGAGTTGCACCGGGAGCTGACGGTCGTCGACTCCCTCGTCTGGGCGGCCGACGAGCTGTTGCCGGAACTGACGATCCTGCGGAAGACCGGCTCGGCGGTGCTGCACCCGACGTGCTCCATGCAGCATCTCGGCGACGTGGAGCAGTTGCGTACAGTCGCCGAGGCGTGTGCGGAGGAGGTCGTCGTACCGGACGACGCCGGGTGCTGCGCGTTCGCGGGCGACCGCGGGATGCTGCACAAGGAGCTGACCGCGTCGGCCACGGCGAAGGAGGCGGACGAGGTCAACTCCCGTGAGTACGACGCCTATCTCTCCGCGAACCGGATGTGCGAGATCGGCATGGACCGGGCCACAGGACGCGCGTACCAATCGGTCCTGATGGAACTGGAGTGGGCGACGCGCCCCTGACACGTCTCTCGCACGACCGCGTACGCAACCGACCACCGGGTCCGGCCTCATCCGCCGGGTTCGGTGGTCGGCGTTCTCCTGGACACCCGGTGAGCCACGTACAAAAGTCCATGGTTTCCGTTACGGGAGTCCAAACCCTCTCCTTGCGTATCAGCAGTCTCAACTATCAAGGTCATGACCGAGGTTCAGTGCAACAGCCGCGCACGTCAGACCCCTCTCCTGGAGGATCGATGAACGACGCAGCACAGCAGAACCACGGTACGGAGGACGGTGACGACGGCTCGATGAGCCGTCGTTCGGTCCTGTGGACGACCGCCGCCGGCGTGGCCGGTGCCGGGCTCGGACTGGGCGGTCTCGGCAGCGGCACCGCATCCGCCGCCACCCCCCTCGGCACCGATTCCGCCGCCGGTGCACAGGAGCAGACGGCCACGCCGCAGCGCCAGGGCGCCACCATGGTGGGAGTTCCGTTCAAAGGGCGTTCCACCGTCCGGGTCGGCCTGGTCGGCCTCGGCAACCGCGGCGGCAGCATGATCGATCTCTATCTCGCCGTCCCCGGAGTGCAGGTCGTCGCCGTGTGCGACCCGGTCAAGGAGAAGGCCCGGCGGGCCGCCGCGAAGGTGACCGCCGCCGGTCAGCCGACGCCCGCCGTCTACACCAACGGCGAGGACGACTACGAGAATCTCTGCAAGCGCGGGGACATCGACTTCGTCCATGTGGCGACTCCCTGGGACTTCCACTTCGAGATGGCGAAGACCGCCATGCTCCACGGCAAGCATGTCGGGGTGGAGTGTCCGATCGCTCTCCAGCTCGATCAGCTCTGGGAGCTGGTCAATCTCTCCGAGCGCACCAGACGGCACTGCATGCAGTTGGAGAACTGCTGTTACGGGCGGAACGAGATGCGGGTGCTCCGCATGGCGCACGCCGGTCTCTTCGGCGACCTGCTGCACGGCGCGGGCGCGTACAACCACGATCTGCGCGGCCTGATGTTCGACCCGGACTACTACGAGGGTCCATGGCGCCGGCTGTGGCACACCCGGCTGCGCGGCGACCTCTACCCCAACCACGGGTTCGGTCCGGTCGCCAACTACATGGACCTCAACCGCGGAGACCGTGCGGTGAGCATCACCAGCGTGGGTTCGCCGTCCCTGGGGCTCGCCGAGTACCGGAGGAAGCACATGCCGGCAGGTGACCCGAGCTGGAAGGAGACCTATATCGAGAGCGACCGCACGATCAGTCTCGTCCAGACCGCCAAGGGACGGGTCATCCGGCTGGAGCACGACGTGTCCACACCGCATCCGTACTCGCGGATCAACAGCCTCGGCGGCACGAAGGGGCTCTTCGAGGACTATCCGGAACGCATCTATATCGAGCCCGACCACACCGACGACACCTGGGGCGACTTCGGCACGTACGCCGACTGGGACCACTGGCTGTGGAAGGAACACGCCAACCCGCCCGGCGGGCACGGCGGAATGGACTACATGCTGGTATTCCGGCTGATGCAGTGCATGCGGCTGGGGCTCGTTCCCGACTTCGATGTGTACGACGCGGCGACCTGGACGTCTCCCGTACCACTCAGCCACCTCTCCATCAAGGCGAAGGGCGCGCCGCAGCAGATCCCGGACTTCACCCGCGGCGAGTGGAAGAACGCCCGCCCCGGCATGGACTCGGAGAAACCCGCGAAGGCCTGACGGCCGGCACGACGCTGCGGGGCCCGGCCGCAAAGGCCGGGCCCCGCAGCGCGACCTCCCACGGCCCGCTCGGTGACCTTGGCGCGACATACGCATTCCGTGGAGAAAACCCTTTGCTTCGACCGGGGCCCCCGGGTGAACCTTGCACGGTTTGAGTCAGTCACCGAACAAAAATCGATCCTCGGAACCATGGGACGTCATGCACATTCGCGATCTTCCCTACTCGGATCCTGGTGATCCCGATGTCCGGTCAGGCCCACGCTTCCTGCTCTGGCTCGGCCGCAACCAGATCCGCGGACAGCTCAAGTCCATGTCCTGGGGCCTGCTGCACCAGTGCTCCGTCGCCGGGCTGCCGCTGGCCGTCGGCTTCGCCGTGCAGGCCGTCGTCGACCGTTCCGGCAGCCGGCTCGCGCTGGCCGGCGGGCTGATCGCCGTCCTCGGTGTGCTGATCGCGGTCGGCGACACCATGCTCCACCGGACCGCCGTCACCAACTGGATCACCGCCGCCGCCCGCGTCCAGCAGCTCCTGGCCCGCAAGACCGCGGAACTCGGGTCCGCACTGACCCGCCGGGTCGCCGCGGGCGAGGTCGTCGCGGTTTCCACCGGTGACGTCGAGAAGATCGGCTGGTTCGTCGAGGCACTCTCCCGCTTCGCCGCTGCCGCCGTCGCTCTCGTGCTGATCTGTGTCGGACTCGTCCTCTATCTGCCGTCGCTGGGGGCGCTGGTGGCACTCGCCATGCCGCTCCTGGCACTGGCCGTGCTGCCGCTGCTCCCCCGCGCCACCCGGCGCGCGGACCTTCAGCGCGAGAAGGCCGGAAAGGCCACCGAACTGGCGTCGGACACCGTGGCCGGGCTGCGGGTGCTGCGCGGGATCGGCGGCGAGGAGCTGTTCCTCGGCCGCTACCGGCGTGCCTCGCAGGAGGTCCGCAAGGCGGCCGTCCGCAGCGCGCAGATGTGGTCGCTGATCTCGGCGATCCAGGTGCTGCTGCCGGGCGTGCTGCTCATCTCGCTGGTCGTTTACGGGGCGACGCTGGCCCGCGACGGCCGGATCGAGGTCGGCCAGCTGGTCACGGTGTACAGCGCGGCGACGCTGATGCTGTTCCCGCTGCGGCACGTCGAGGAGATCGCGATGGCGTACTCCTTCTCACGGCCGTCCGCCAAGCGGGCCGTGCGGGTGCTGTCGCTGCACCGCACCGCCGAGCCGTCGACCGTCGACGTGGTGCCGTCCGGTGATCTGTACGACCCGGTCACCGGGCTGATGGCCCCTGCGGGCAGGTTCACCGCAGTGGTCTGCGGCGACCCGGACGAGGCCGGCCGACTGGCCGAACGGCTCGGCGGGCACGCCGAGCCGGCCGCGGAGCAGGACACCACGGACGACGCCCCCGAGGGCTCTCGGCCGCCGGAGAAGAATCCGTCCGTCCTGCTCGGCGGCGTACCGCTGGACGAGCTGTCGCTGGCGGCCGCCAAGACCGCGGTGCTGGTCCAGGACAAGGACCCGGTGCTGCTCTCCGGAACGCTCCGGGAGCTCCTGGACGTGCCGTCGTCCGGCCAGGTGACCGCTGAACAGGCGCTTGCCGCCGCCCAGTGCGATGACGTGCTCGACGCACTGGCACAGGCCTCGGTGACCAGGGACGGCGATCCGATGACGACCAGGATCACCGAGCGCGGCAGGTCGCTCTCCGGCGGCCAGCGGCAGCGGCTCGCCCTGGCCCGCTCCCTGGTCACCGATCCGGAAGCACTGGTTCTCGACGAGCCGACGTCCGCCGTCGACTCGCACACCGAGGCCCGGGTCGCCGCCGGTATCAAGGCGCTGCGCCAGGGCCGTACGACCGTCGCGTTCGCCTCGTCGCCGCTGCTGCTGGACCTCGCGGACCGGGTGGCGCTGGTGCACCGGGGCACCCTGACAGCGGTCGGTACGCACCGCGAACTGCTGCGCACCGAACCGCGGTACCGGGCGGTCGTCACCCGGGAGACCGACGACGAGATCGCGGCACTGACCGCACCGGACGAGATCGACGGGATCAGCGAAGTCAGCGGGAACAAGGCGATCGAAGAGATCGAACAGATCGAAGGAATCGAGGAGAGGGCATGATCGGCGTCGCACAACCGACGTACGACCCGGCCGCCCCACAGTCGGCGACAACGCTGCCGGTCGGCACCCCCACCACCGTACGCAGCTACGTACGGGACCTGATGCGGCGCCACCGCAAGCCGTTCGCCGTACTCATCTCGGTCAACGCCGTCGCGGTGATCGCCTCGATCGTCGGGCCGTATCTGCTGGGCGGACTGGTCGAGGACCTGTCGAACGGGGGCGCAGACCTCCATCTGGAGCGCACCGCCGCGGTGTTCGGGCTCGCACTGCTCGTACAGACCGTGTTCACCCGGATGATGCGGCTGCGCAGCGCGATGCTCGGCGAGGAGATGCTGGCCGATCTGCGCGAGGACTTCCTCGTGCGGTCGGTCGGGCTGCCGCCGGGCGTGCTGGAGCGGGCCGGGACCGGTGATCTGCTCTCCAGGATCACCACCGACATCGACCGGCTGGCCAACGCGATGCGGGAGGCCGTGCCGCAGCTGGCGATCGGTGTGGTGTGGGCGGGGCTGCTGCTCGGTGCGCTCACCGTGACCGCTCCCCCGTTGGCACTCTCCGTACTGATCGCGCTGCCGGTGCTGCTCCTCGGCTGCCGCTGGTACTTCCGCCGGGCGCCGTCCGCGTACCGCTCGGAGGCCGCCGGGTACGCGGCGGTCGCCGCGATGCTGGCGGAGACCGTGGACGCCGGACGGACAGTGGAGGCGCACCGTCTCGGCGCGCGCCGGGTCGCGCTGTCGGACCGGCGGATCAAGGAGTGGACGGCCTGGGAGCGGTACACGCTGTTCCTGCGTTCGGTGCTCTTCCCCGTCATCAATGTCACGTACGTGACGATCCTCGGCGCGGTGCTGATGCTCGGCGGCTGGTTCGTCATCGAGGGATGGCTCACTGTCGGACAGCTGACGACGGGTGCGCTGCTGGCGCAGATGATGATCGACCCGATCGGTCTGATCCTGCGCTGGTACGACGAATTGCAGGTGGCGCAGGTGTCGCTGGCCCGGCTGGTCGGCGTGCGGGACATCGAACCGGACGCGGGCGACGCGGAGGTGGTACCGAACGGCCGGGACGTACGCGCCGAGGAGGTGCGCTTCGGCTACCGCGCCGGGCTGGATGTCCTGCACCGGGTGTCGTTGGACGTCGCGCCGGGTACGCGCCTGGCGCTGGTCGGCCCGTCCGGGGCCGGAAAGTCCACGCTGGGCCGGCTGCTTGCCGGGATCTACGCGCCACGCACAGGCGAAGTGACGCTCGGTGGTGCGGAGTTGTCGCAGATGAAGGCGGAGCAGGTACGTACGCACGTGGCGCTGGTCAACCAGGAGCACCATGTGTTCGTGGGTTCGTTGCGGGACAACCTCCTGCTGGCCCGTGCCGGTGCCGGGGACGCCGAGCTGTGGGCGTCGCTCGCGGCGGTCGACGCGGACGGCTGGGCGCGGGCGCTGGAGGAGGGGCTGGACTCCGAGGTCGGCTCCGGCGGTCTGGCGCTGACACCCGCTCAGGCCCAGCAGATCGCCCTGGCCCGGCTGGTCCTGGCCGATCCGCACACGTTGGTGCTGGACGAGGCGACGTCCTTGCTGGACCCGCGGGCCGCCCGGCATCTGGAGCGGTCGCTGGCCCGGGTGCTGGACGGCCGTACGGTCGTGGCGATCGCGCACCGGCTGCACACCGCGCACGACGCGGATGTGATCGCGGTCGTCGAGAGCGGCCGGATCAGTGAGCTGGGCAGCCATGACGAGCTGGTGGCGGCGGACGGTGCCTACGCGGCGCTGTGGCGTTCCTGGCACGGCTGAGGAGGGAGCGGCCACCGGTCGGCGCCAAGCAAGAAGTCCGAGACGCGCACAACGTCGCCGTCATCGCGACTGACCTTGAACACCCCGACTGCGAGGAACTGTTCACCTGGCTTCACCGCACTCCCGGGCGGCCCGTTTCGAGCGAGATCGGCGCCAACAACGTCTACCGAATCGCGGGGCAACGAGTGGGTCGTGGTATTCCGCTTCTCCGGTCTCGATCAGCTGACTGCGTGGCTGAATTCGAATGCGCGTCGACAACTCCTTGAGGAGGGCCGCCCACTCTTCGATGGAGCCCCCCACGCAAGAGGTGCTTTCCGGCGGTACGCCGACCGAGGACGTCGTCACGGCGGTCATCTCACACGAGGTGCGGCCGGGGCGCGAGGGGGACTTCATGCGCTGGCAGGACAAGGTCTTCAAGGAACAGGGGCGGCACCCTGGTTTCATGGGGTCGGAGCTGTTCAAGCCGGTGAAGGGAGTTCAGGACCGTTGGGTGGTCGCCTTCCGCTTCGACACTCGCGCACATCTCGAAGAGTGGCTCAACTCCGAGGCCCGTGAAAGGCTTCTGTCGGAAGGGCGCGAATACTTCGATTCCTACGACGTACGCAAGATCGGGTCGGCGTTCAGCGGCTGGTTCCGCTTCGGCCAGGGAACGGAGGAAGGGGTTCCGCCCAACTGGAAGCAGGCCATGTCCGTGGTACTGGCCCTGTATCCCACGGTGATGATCCTGAACCTGACGGTCGGCGGCTGGCTCAGTCGCCTAGGAATGGCCGGGTATCTCGCTCTGTTCATCAGCAACGTACTGAGTGTCAGCGTGCTGGCCTGGTTGCTGATGCCACTGGTCAATCGAGTGTTCGCCTTCTGGCTGCTGCCGAGCCGGGCCAGATCCGTCGGTGTCCACGTGGCGGGCGCCGTGATCGTTGCGGCGTGCTGCGCAGTGCTCATCACCGTCTTCGGCCTGACCACGGGTTAGGAAGCTCAACCGCAGAACGCAGAGCATGAATGATACCGACCGCCTCGTGTCGATGCCGTCTCCCAAGGGAGCAATCTCCGGACCGCGGGCTTTCGGGGGCGGCCGGTGGACTGGGAATCTCTCCTCTTGCGTGTGTGCCGGCACTCCGCTCAGATCTTCTGATTCATCCGCAGCCGTCGCTTGTGCAAGTCCGGTAGTGCCTGATACGCAAACGAATCCGCGGACTCCGCATTGCGGTACGGGCGGGCGGGCACAGCCGGTGCGGGTCGTCCATCCGCTCCGGCGGCATGCTTACGGCCTCTCTCGGATCCGGCATTGCGACATCGCCGTGCCCTCCGCGACGGCGGTGCAGCCCGCTGTCACCGGCACCCATCGTGTGCAGGGTGCGTACACTCGCGGCGAAGCGGTCGTCGAGCCGGATCGCGCGGGCGGTATTGGCCAGCGGCGCGAAGCGATGACGTTGGTCGCACCGGGCCGGGCCGGGCAAGGACGGATTCGACCAGAAGCCGGTCGGCGACGACGGTGTCATGTACCGGTTCGGCCACCAGGTCGGTGAAGGACCTGCCCCCGCGCCCGGCCCACCGGACTTTTTTTGTCGGAGTGGGTCCCGGTGGCACCGGGGGGCCTCGGTGAGGTCCTGTCCGGCGAGGGCACCGGGCCGAAGCACGAGGCGGACCGGAGCGGGTTATCGCCGTAGACGGTGGTGATGGCGCTGGGTGGAGCCGATGCTGCGCGGCCTGGTCGACAGGAACGGCCCGGGGTGCGGCCGGGGAGATCGTTCCGGCTCAGCGTCCGGTGCAGCGCGACTCTGCCTGATCGACCGTTCCCCTTCCTGGCCGTCGGTCCCGGCTTGTCGGTACCGGCCATCGGTACCGACGGTCATATGAAGTTCAGCGCAGCCGCCCCGCCCACTCCCCCGAGCACCATGAACGCGGGCATCAGCACCTTCAGCTCCACCCAGCTGCCTGCGCGGAACCGCATGCCCTTCGGCGGCCCGATCGGGTACCAGCGCTTGCGGCCCAGCGGGATCGGCCACAGGATCGGGCAGCCGGAGACGGTCAGCGCGTCGCCGATGTCATGGACGAGGGCGCCGAGGACGATCGGCAGCCCGAGCCAGAGGTACTCCTGGCCGGGAGCGCTGAAGAGCCAGTCCGAGCCGTTGCCCGGCTTGTCGAGGACGCCGGCCAATATCCAGGCGCCGGTCGCGCCGAGCAGCCACACCAGGACGTCGCTGGACATCCGGGCGGCCCGCCACAGCAGTCCTTCGACGGCGAGCACGAGGTGGACGAAGAGGATGGCGAGGACCGCCCACCGGCCGCCGGTGATCGCTGCGGCGGAGGCCCCGGCGCCGATCAGCACGGCCCAGAGCCAGGTGTGCGTCAGAGTCCGGTGACCGCCGTTGCGGCGCGGGTCGCCGGATCCCCTGGTCGCCTTGTAGACGGCGTGCGAGAGCTTGTCGACGATCTCGCAGAGTCCGCGGGAGACCGGTCCGAAGGCGCGCGAGATGGTCGCGGACTTGTGGTCGAGGTCCGGGGCGAGCGCGGCGCCCGCGGTGATCAGTGCGCCGACGACCAGGACGGGCCACGGCATCGCATGGCCCGCGGCTGCCGCCGCCGCGCCCACGCCCAGCCAGGCCGCCGCCCCGGACAGCGAGTGTGCCGGTCCCATCATGGTTCTTCCGCCCCCAAAATTTGTCCGGCCGCCATCGCCGTTGCGATGCGGCCGAGTTGAGTGGGCAGCGTACCGTCCGTGATCTTCGTACGATCGTCCGGTTCCCTCATCCGGGCGGAAGGCAGGCAAGATGGGGGCGTGACCCTTATCGATCAGCTGCCCCCGACCGACGACCCGGACGCCCTCTTCGAGGCCTTCTCGTCATGGACCGAGACCCAGGGCATCACCCTCTACCCTGCTCAGGAGGAGGCGCTGATCGAGGTGGTCTCCGGGGCGAACGTGATCCTTTCCACCCCCACGGGCTCCGGAAAGAGCCTGGTCGCGGCGGGTGCGCACTTCACGGCCCTGGCCCAGGACAAGGTCACCTTCTACACCGCCCCGATCAAGGCGCTGGTCTCGGAGAAGTTCTTCGACCTGTGCAAGCTGTTCGGTACGGAGAACGTCGGCATGCTCACCGGCGACGCCTCCGTCAACGCGGACGCACCGGTGATCTGCTGCACCGCCGAGGTGCTGGCCTCCATCGCGCTGCGCGACGGGAAGTACGCCGACATCGGCCAGGTCGTGATGGACGAGTTCCACTTCTATGCGGAATCGGACCGCGGCTGGGCCTGGCAGATCCCGCTGCTGGAGCTGCCGCAGGCCCAGTTCATCCTGATGTCGGCCACGCTCGGTGACGTCAAGATGTTCGAGGAGGACCTGACCCGGCGCACGGGCCGCCCCACCTCCGTGGTGCGCTCGGCGACCAGGCCGGTCCCGCTCAGTTACGAGTACCGGCTGACCCCGATCACCGAGACGCTCACCGAACTCCTGGACACCCGGCAGTCGCCCGTCTACATCGTGCACTTCACGCAGGCCGCGGCCGTCGAGCGGGCGCAGTCGCTGATGAGCATCAACATGTGCACCAAGGAGGAGAAGGAGAAGATCGCGGATCTGATCGGCAACTTCCGCTTCACCACGAAGTTCGGCCAGAACCTCTCCCGCTATGTGCGGCACGGCATCGGGGTGCATCACGCGGGCATGCTCCCGAAGTACCGCCGCCTGGTGGAGAAGCTCGCCCAGGCGGGTCTGCTGAAGGTGATCTGCGGTACGGACACGCTCGGCGTCGGCGTCAACGTCCCCATCCGTACGGTGCTGTTCACGGCGCTCACCAAATACGACGGAACCCGGGTCCGTACGCTGCGCGCCCGTGAGTTCCACCAGATCGCCGGCCGCGCGGGCCGGGCCGGCTTCGACACGGCGGGCTTCGTCGTCGCGCAGGCGCCCGAGCATGTCATCGAGAACGAGAAGGCCGTCAAGAAGGCGGGCGACGACCCGAAGAAGAAGCGCAAGGTGGTCCGCAAGAAGGCCCCCGAGGGCTTCGTCGCCTGGTCGGAGACCACGTTCGACAAGCTGATCCAGTCCGACCCGGAGCCGCTGACCTCCCGCTTCCGGGTCACGCACACGATGCTGCTGTCCGTGATCGCGCGCCCCGGCAATGCCTTCGAGGCGATGCGGCATCTGCTGGAGGACAACCACGAGCCGCGCAGGGCGCAGCTGCGCCACATCCGCCGGGCCATCGCGATCTACCGCTCGCTGCTGGACGGCGGTGTCGTGGAACAGCTCGCGGAGCCGGACGCGGAGGGCCGCATCGTGCGGCTCACCGTCGATCTCCAGCAGGACTTCGCGCTCAATCAGCCGCTGTCCACGTTCGCGCTGGCCTCTTTCGACCTGCTGGACGCCGAATCGCCGTCGTACGCCCTGGACATGGTCTCCGTCGTCGAGTCGACGCTCGACGACCCGCGGCAGATCCTCGCCGCCCAGCAGAACAAGGCGCGCGGCGAAGCGGTCGGCCAGATGAAGGCAGACGGTGTCGAGTACGAGGAGCGGATGGAACGGCTCCAGGACGTCACGTACCCGAAGCCGCTGAGCGAGCTGCTGTGGCATGCGTACGACGTGTACCGCAAGAGCCACCCGTGGGTGGGCGACCACCCCGTCTCGCCGAAGTCCGTGATCCGGGACATGTACGAACGGGCCATGACCTTCACGGAGTTCACCTCCAACTACGAGCTGGCCCGCACCGAGGGCATCGTGCTGCGGTATCTGGCGAGCGCGTACAAGGCGCTTGAGCACACCATCCCGGACGACCTGAAGTCCGAGGACCTGGAGGATCTGACCGCCTGGCTCGGCGAGATGGTCCGTCAGGTGGACTCCAGTCTCCTCGACGAGTGGGAGCAGCTCGCCAACCCGGAGGTGGAGACGGCCGAGCAGGCGCAGGAGCGGGCCGACGAGGTCAAGCCGGTCACCGCCAACGCCCGCGCCTTCCGGGTCCTGGTCCGCAACGCGATGTTCCGCCGGGTGGAGCTGGCCGCGCTGGACAAGGTCACCGAGCTCGGCGAGCTGGACGGCGAGGCGGGCTGGGACGAGGACGCGTGGGGCGAGGCGATGGACGCGTACTGGGACGAGTACGAGGATCTGGGCACCGGCCCGGACGCCCGCGGTCCGAAGCTGCTGAAGATCGACGAGGACGCCGCGCACGGCCTGTGGCGGGTGCGGCAGACGTTCGCCGACCCGAACGGCGACCACGACTGGGGCATCAGCGCGGAGGTCGATCTGGCGGCCTCCGACGAAGAGGGCCGGGCGGTCGTCCGGGTCACCTCGGTCGGCCAGCTGTGAGCGCGACCGCCGCGACGACGGCACCTTTGCCAGAGTGGAGACGAACGGCATGACGAACCCCGCCGAGCGCCTGGTCGACCTGCTCGACCTGGAGCGGATCGAGGTCAACATCTTCCGGGGGCGCAGCCCCGAGGAGTCGCTGCAGCGGGTCTTCGGCGGCCAGGTCGCGGGGCAGGCGCTGGTGGCGGCCGGCCGGACCACCGACGGGGACCGGCCGGTCCATTCGCTGCACGCGTACTTCCTGCGGCCGGGCCGACCCGGCGTGCCGATCGTCTACGAGGTCGAGCGGGTGCGGGACGGGCGGTCGTTCACCACGCGCCGGGTCACCGCCGTGCAGCAGGGCCGGACGATCTTCAATCTGACGGCGTCCTTCCACCGGCCGGAGGAGGCGGGCTTCGAGCACCAGTTGCCGCCCGCCCGGACCGTTCCGGACCCCGAGCAGCTGCCCACCGTCGCCGACGAGGTGCGCGAGCATCTCGGGGCGCTGCCGGACGCGCTGGAGCGGATGGCCAGACGCCAGCCGTTCGACATCCGGTACGTGGACCGGCTGCGCTGGACGCAGGAGGAGATCAAGGAAGCGGACCCGCGCAGCGCGGTCTGGATGCGTGCGGTCGGCCCGCTGGGCGACGATCCGCTCGTGCACACCTGCGCGCTGACGTATGCGAGCGACATGACGCTCCTCGACGCGGTCCGTATCCCGGTGGAACCCCTGTGGGGGCCGCGCGGTTTCGACATGGCGTCGCTGGACCACGCGATGTGGTTCCACCGTCCGTTCCGGGCCGACGAATGGTTCCTGTACGACCAGGAGTCGCCGATCGCGACGGGCGGGCGGGGACTGGCGCGCGGCCGGATCTACGACCGGGGCGGCAATCTGCTGGTGTCCGTGGTGCAGGAGGGGTTGTTCCGCCGGCTGGACGCGTAGCCCGGCTCACGTGCCGGGCAGGGGGTCCTGTTCGACCTCGTGGCGGCGGGTGCGGATGTCCGGCGCGGCAGGGTGCAGTTTGGCGTCGCAGGCGGGGCCGAGCCCGGTGCGCCGTGACTCCCTGCCGGTGAGCGGGCGACCGCACAGGCGGCAGCGGACCGGACGGCGGCCGGTCGCCCGGTCGGGCTCGGCCGGGACCTCGATGTCGGACCCGGGGAACGGCTCAGGATTCTCCACGGATCGATCTTCTCAAGTCCGCGGCCTACCCTGCGACTTCCGAACGGAGCGCAACGGAGGAGTTCACGGATGAGTAGCGTGCTGACCATGGAGCCGCCCCCCGGGACGAGAAGAGCGCGGCTCCGGGCGGCGACGGTCGGGGCGAGCCCATCGGTGCCCGCTGTTCGGCACACGCGGTCCTCCGCCGGCAGTGGCGCCGTCCCTCGGCCCGTTGGCGCACCAGATGATGCCGGAGGCCGGGACTACCCGTGATAATCGGAGAGGGGCAGCACACGTCCGGGCGGTGGGGCGCCTGCGGCAGTCAGGAGAGTCTTCGATGCCCCAGGACGCCACATCGGCCCAGTGCGCCGCGCCGCACCTGACACCCGACGAGCGGGCGGCCGCCGGAAAGGCCGCTCGCCGACGCACCCCCCGGTCGAGCCACGACGCGTTCGCACCGCCGGCCGACCGGCCCGACCCGATGGGCATCCTCGAGGCCCAGTCCGCGACCAGGGTTCCGGAGCTCGTCCCGATCCGCCACAGCCGGATGGCCGAGTCGCCGTTCCGCTTCTACCGGGGCGCGTCCGCGATCATGGCAGCCGATCTTGCCGCCACCCCCGATTCCGGGGTCAGGGCCCAACTGTGCGGAGACGCACACCTGTTGAACTTCGGACTGCTCGCCTCCCCGGAACGGCATCTGCTGTTCGACATCAACGACTTCGACGAGACGCTGCCGGGCCCCTGGGAGTGGGACGTCAAACGGCTGGCGGCAAGCCTTGTCGTCGCGGGGCGGGCGAACGGATTCACGGAGCGGGAGAGCGCCGACGTCGTGTCGGCAGCGGTGCGGTCGTACCGCGAGTCGATGATCCGGTTCGCGGGCATGCGCAACCTGGATGTGTGGTACACGAAGACCGATGTGGAACGCCTCCGGACCGTGGCGTCGCAGCAGTTGGTGAAACGTGGCCGCGAGAACCTGGACCGTGCCATGGCCAAGGCCCGTACCCGGGACAGTCTGCAGGCCTTCGGTAAGCTGACCGAGGAGGTCGACGGGCGGCTCCGGATCGCCGCGGATCGGCCCCTGCTCGTACCTCTCGCCGATCTGCTGCCCGGTGAGGAGCGCGATGCGACGATGGAGTGGTTCCGCGAGCTGATCGGAAGCTACGCGCTGAGTCTCCCGTCGGACCGGCGGTTCCTGCTCCGGGACTTCCGGCTCGTGGACGTGGCCCGCAAGGTGGTCGGGGTCGGCAGCGTCGGCACGCGGTGCTGGATCATCCTGCTGCTCGGCAGGGATGACCGGGATCCACTCTTCCTCCAGGCCAAGGAGGTCGGGACCTCGGTGCTCGCCCCGCACGCCGGCCCCAGCGCGTACCGGAACCAGGGCGAGCGGGTGGTCGCCGGGCAGCGGCTGATGCAGGCGGCGAGCGACATCTTCCTCGGCTGGGAACGCACGGAGGGGATCGACGGGCGGCGCCGCGACTTCTATGTGCGGCAGCTGCGCGACTGGAAGGGCGCCATCGAGCCGGAGTCGATGGTGCCGGTCGGGATGCGGACGTTCGGTGAGGTCTGCGGCAGCACCTTGGCCCGCGCCCACGCGAGGTCCGGCGACCGGATCGCCATCGCCGCGTATCTGGGACGCGGCGACTCGTTCGACCGTGCGATCGCGCGGTTCGCGGAGACGTACGCCGACCTGAACGAGCGGGACCATCAGGCTCTGGTCGACGCGGTCCGCGCGGGGCGGCTACCCGCATCCGAGCCGAACGGCCCGGCCCTACCTCCCACCGGTCCGCTGCCGTGAACGTGTCCTTCAGGGACACTGCGTGTCCTTCACAGGCGGGTGCGGCCGGACGGGCCTGGCTCCGGCGGGGTGCCGTCGCCGAACGGGCGGCCGCCGAGCTGCTCGCGGTGGTGCGGTGTCCCCCAACCGGAGAGATCGGGTCCCAGGGGCACGATGCCGGTGGGGTTGATCCCCGTGTGGACCCGGTAGTAGTGCTGCTTGATGTGGTCGAAGTCGACCGTGTCGCCGAATCCGGGGGTCTGGAACAGGTCCCTGGCGTAGGCCCACAGCACCGGGTACTCGGTCAGTTTCGAGCGGTTGCACTTGAAGTGCCCGTGGTAGACGGCGTCGAAGCGGACGACCGTGGTGAACAGCCGGATATCCGCCTCCGTGAGAGTGTCCCCGACCAGGTAGCGCCTGTCCGCGAGGCGTTCGGAGACCAGGTCGAGCCGGCGGAACAACGCGCGGTACGCGGCCTCGTACTCGTCCTGTCCACAGGCGAATCCGGCCCGGTAGACGCCGTTGTTGACATCGCGGTAGATACCGTCCATGACCTCGTCGATCTCGTCCCGCAGCCGTTCGGGATAGAGATCGGGGGCCCCGGACCGGTGCAGCGCGGTCCACTCGGTCGCGAAGTCCAGGGTGATCTGCTGGAAGTCGTTGGTGACGAGTTTCCCGCTGGGTACGTCCACGATCGCGGGCACGCTGACGCCACCGGGGTAGCCGCGTTCGCGCGCGTCGTACGCCTCGCTCAGGTACGCGATGCCGAGCACCGGGTCCCGACCGCCCTCGTCCAGGGTGAAGCGCCAACTGCGGTCGTCCTGGATCGGGTCGGCGACAGCGAGCGACAGGGCGTCTTCCAGGCCCAGGAGCCGCCGGGAGACGAGTGCCCGGCTCGCCCAGGGGCAGGCGCGGCTGACGACCAGCCGGTAGCGGCCCGCCTCGACCGGCCAGCCGTCCCTCCCGTCGGCCGTGATCCTGTCGGCGAAGTGGCTCCTGGACCGTTTGAAGGTCGTGCGTCCGTACGCTGCGTTGCCGTGCGGCTCACTGCCGGTCGGGGTGCTCATGGTGATCTCCCTTCCGGTCGGACGGACCGGGGTAGGACACGTCGTCCGCATGTCTTCTGCCCCGCCGAGAGGCCACCACATCGGCCAGTGCCACCACGAGTGCCCCCATGACGAAGGCGATGGAGACGACGAGCCCGAGGTCGAACGCGGTGGTCCAGCCCTCGGAGGCCAACTGGGCGAAGAAGACCGAGCCGACTGCGGCGATCCCGATCGCGGAGCCGACGCGCTGCCCGGTCTGGAGCGTGCCGCCGGCGCTCCCGCCGCCGACCACCGGCACCTGGGACAGAGTCAGGGTCAGGTTCGGAGCGATGACAAGACCACTGCCCACACCCGCCAGGAGCAACGGGGCCGCCATCGCCCAGGCGACACCGCGGCCCGGGACGACGTGCACAGCGAACACGGTGGCCCCGAGTCCGACGACCACCATGGACAACCCCACAACGACCAGCGGTCGGCCGTAACGGTGGACCATCCGGCCACCTGGTCCCGCGGTGGCCGCCGCCCCCAGAGCGAACGGTGTGATGGCCAGTCCGGCCTGGAGGGCGGTGCAGTGCAGGCCGGCCTGCAGATAGAGCGTGCTGATGAAGAAGATCGAGGTGAATCCGGCGAAGTACAGCAGGCTCAATAGACAGCCCAGCCAGTAGGAGTGCAGCCGGAACAGCGACAGGTCGAGGACCGGCACGGTGCCGCGTCTGCCGCACCGGGACTCCCAGCCGACGAAGGCGGCGAGCAGAGCCGCGGCCACGGCCAGCAGCAGCCACTTCTCGTTGCCGGGCCACTGCTGTTCCTGGACGAGGGGCAGCAGCAGGGCCAGCACGCCCGCGCCGAGAAGGACGACGCCGACGGGGTCCAGGTCGCGCGGCCGTACGGGGCCGGCCGACGGGGTGTCCGGCAGGAGGCGCCGGGCGAGCAGGAAGCAGACGACGCCGAGCGGCAGGTTGACGTAGAACACCCAGCGCCAGCCCTCGGCGGGTCCGGCCGCCTGGATCAGCAGCCCGCCCAGCAGGGGGCCGACGGCGGTCGAGACAGCGACCACCGTGCTGAACATGCCGAAGGCGCGGCCCCGCTCCCGGCCGGAGAACATCTGCTGGATCAACGCGGAGATCTGCGGCGAGATCAATGCTCCACCGAGGCCCTGAATCACTCGGGCGACCACCAGCCAGAAACTGGTCGGGGCGACTCCACAGGCTGCCGACGCCAGCGTGAACACGGCCAGTCCCGCCAGGAACACCACACGGCGCCCCCGGGCGTCGCCGAGCCGTCCGGCGGGGATGAGAAGGAGTCCGAAGGCGAGGGAGTAACCGGAGAGAATCCATTGCAGATCGGATTCCGGGCTCCGCAGGCCGTTCCGGATGGACGGCAGGGCGACGTTGACGATGGACACGTCCAACAGCGTCATGAAGCCCGCCACCAGGCACACACCAAGTGCCTGCCAGCGGCGGGGGTCGGGCGCCGGGGCCGCCCCGCTCCCCGCCGCACCTTCGATGGACGTTGCGCTCTCCGGCATGATTCGCACCTTAGGCGGCGCGTCCGGTTTCCTCATGTCCAACAGGGCCGACTGCCGTAAACGTCGCCGTCCTGGAGAAGGTGCCGGCCGGCCGGGCACGCCCGGGTCAGGCCGTCTGACCCTCGGCCGCCTCTCGGTGCATGCCCGTGCACAGCGCCCAGACGATGAAGATGTTGACGGCGACCAGCGTCATGGCCCACAGGGGGTAGTACGGCACCCACAGGAAGTTGGCGATCGCGCCGAGGCCGGCGACGAAGACACCGAAGTAGCTCGCCCAGAGGGCTCCGGTCAGCACGGCGCAGCCGGCGAGGACGATGACGATGCCGAGAACGAGGTGGACCCAGCCCCAGCCCGACAGGCTGAACTCGAACACGTAGTGGCGTGTCGCGAGGAACAGGTCGTCCTTGGCGATGGCCGCGACCCCCTCGAGGATCGCCATCGTTCCGCCGAAGATCATCAGGGCTGCTGCCAGGACGGTGATGTCGGATGTCGGCGCGTGCGTGGGGCTCGGCTTGGCGCGGCCCGCTTTGGGTCCGATGGTGTCGCTGGCCATGTCGGCCTCCTCGGTGGCTGGGCCGTCGGGCCGGCCGAGCAGGCCGGACCGGGCGTGATCCCCCGTCCCAGCGTGACACGGCGGCTCTCCGTCGGCACTCCGGCCGACGGCACCCAGCTCCCGGGCGGTGACCGTGGAACACACGGCGGGCGGCCGGGAACTGCTGCTGGATCCGGACGGTCGGGCGGTCGGCTTCGTGCCGATGAACCTGCGGGCGTAAGAATGGCGTCGGAAGCGACTTACAAGGAGACCCTCATGACGCTGCACGACATTCCGCTCCACACGCTCACCGGCGAGCCGACCACCCTCGGCTCCTACCGCGGACAGGCGGTCCTGCTGGTGAACGTCGCCTCCAAGTGCGGGCTCACCCCGCAGTACGCGGGCCTGGAGCGGCTGCAGAAGGAGTACGGGGACCGGGGCTTCACCGTCCTCGGTGTTCCCTGCAACCAGTTCGCGGGCCAGGAGCCGGGCAGCGCGGAGGAGATCCAGACGTTCTGCTCGACGACGTACGGAGTCAGCTTCCCGCTCCTGCAGAAGGTCGACGTCAACGGTGACGGGCGGCACCCGCTGTATGCGGAGCTGACGCAGCTCGCGGACGCGGACGGCGAGGCGGGTGACGTGCAGTGGAACTTCGAGAAGTTCCTGATCTCCCCGTCCGGCGAGCCGGTGGCCCGTATCCGCCCCCGCACGGAACCGGAGGCGCCGGAGCTCGTGGCGGCAATCGAGGCCTTGCTGCCCGCCTGACGGGCGGCGTTGTGCCGGGCGGCCTGATGGTCAGCCCGCCCGGCACAACCTCACCCCCGCCGGGCACAGGATCAAGCCCGTCCGGCGATTGAGGACAAAGCGGCGCCGGCACACCCCCGCGGCACCGCGCTAGCGGATCGGCAGGCCCGACAGCGTGCGCGCAATCACCAGCCGCTGAATCTCGCTCGTCCCCTCGAAGATCGTGTAGATGGCCGCGTCCCGGTGCATCCGCTCCACCGGGTATTCACGGGTGAAGCCGTTGCCGCCGAGGATCTGGATCGCCTGCGCGGTGACCTTCTTCGCCGTTTCGCTCGCGTACAGCTTGGACATGGAGCCCTCGGCCGACTCGAACGGCTTCCCGGTGGTCGCCATCCAGGACGCCCGCCAGACGAGCAGCCTGGCCGCGTCGATCTGTGTCCGCATGTCCGCGAGCTGGAACGCGATGCCCTGGTTGTCGATGATCGGACGCCCGAACTGGGTCCGGGTCCTCGCGTAGTCCAGCGCCACCTCGTAGGCGGCGCGCGCGGTGCCGACCGCCATCGCGCCGACCGCCGGGCGGGACGCCTCGAAGGTGGCCATCGCCGCGTTCTTCACGCGCTCGCCACCGGACTGGGCGCGCTCACGGGCCCGCGCCAGGCGCTGGTCCAGCCTCTCCTTGCCGCCGAGCAGGCAGTGGCCCGGGACACGGACGTCCTCCAGAACAACCTCCGCCGTGTGCGAGGCCCGGATGCCGTGCTTCTTGAACTTCTGGCCCTGCGAGAGCCCGGGGGTGTTCGGCGGCACGATGAAGGAGGCGTGGCCCTTGGAGCCGAGCTCCGAGTCGACCACGGCGACGACGACGTGGACATCGGCGATGCCGCCGTTGGTCACCCAGGTCTTGGTGCCGTTCAGCACCCACTCGTCCTTGGCCTGGTCGTACACCGCACGGGTCCGCATCGAGGCGACGTCGGAGCCGGCGTCCGGCTCCGAGGAACAGAAGGCGGCGACCTTCACATCGTTCGCATCGCCGTACATCTGCGGGATCCAGGTGCCGATCTGCTCCTCGGTGCCGTTGGCGAGGACACCGACGGCCGCCAGGCCCGTACCCACGATCGACAGGGCGATGCCCGCGTCGCCCCAGAACAGTTCCTCCATGGCCATCGGAATGCCGAGCCCCGTCGGGTCGAAGAACTGCTGGGCGTAGAAGTCGAGGGAGTAGATGCCGACCTTGGCCGCCTCCTGGATGACGGGCCAGGGCGTTTCCTCACGCTCGTCCCACTCCGAGGCAGCCGGACGGATCACATCCGCGGCGAAGCCGTGAAGCCAGTCGCGGACCTGCTTCTGGTCGTCGTTGAGATCGAGCGTGAACTCTGCCATGTTCCCCTCCATGCACTACCGTAAAAATCACCTTTACCTGCGGTAACAGAAGTCTGTTACCGGCAAGTAGTCTCTGTCAATCGGACGGACTCCGATCAGCACCACCGGGGGGCCGAGTGTTACGTTGCGCAGGCGTAACGGACTTGCATGGCCAGGTGCACGGCCAGGGTGGGGAGAGGCGACATGGAGACCACACGACAGGCCGAAAAACAGCGGACCGCGGCCGAGCAGCGCCGTCGGGAGCTGCTGGAGGCCGCCGACCGCGTGGTGCTCAGGGACGGGCCCAAGGCCTCGATGAACGCCATCGCGGCGGAGGCCGGGATCACCAAGCCCATCCTGTACCGGCACTTCGGCGACAAGGGCGGCCTCTACCGCGCGCTCGCCAAGCGCCACACCGACGCGCTGCTGGGCGCACTGCGGGCGGCACTCGACGCCCCCGCCGAGCGCCGCCAGAGGGTGGAGGCGACGCTCGACACCTATCTCGCGGCAATCGAGGCCCGTCCGCAGGTCTACCGCTTCCTGATGCACCCGTCCGACGACCCCGCCCCCTCCCCCGAGCAGGGCTTCGACGTCGGGCGCCACTCCGCTCCGCTGCTGCGCCGGCTCGGCGAAGAGCTCGCCCTGGTCATCGCCGAGCGGGTGGACCTGGGCCCGGACAGCGAGGAGATGGCCCGCATCTGGGGCCATGGCATCGTCGGCATGATGCATGCGGCGGGCGACTGGTGGCTGGGCGAACGCCCCTGCTCACGCGCTCAGTTGGTGCGCAGCCTGGCCGATCTGCTGTGGGGCAGGCTGGCCGCCGCGGGCGACCTGCCGGGCGGGCCCGGCTTCTGACGGCGGGAGCGTGGTCAGTCGGTACGTCCCCAGGGCGCCCGGCGGGCCGCGCGCAGTGCCCTCGCCCGGCGCAGCCCGGTCAGCCGGTCCGTGTAGACGGTGCCTTCGAGGTGGTCGCACTCGTGCTGGAGACAGCGCGCGAACCAGCCCGTGCCGTCGACCCGCACCGGCTCCCCGTCGACGGTCACGCCCTCCACCACCGCGTGGTCGAAGCGTGAGGTCCCGGCTTCCAGGCCGGGAAGCGAGAGGCAGCCCTCCGGTCCGCGTACCGTGATGCCGTCCGCCTCGACCAGCTTCGGATTGACGAGATGGCCGAGGTGACGGACGTCGTCGTCGTCAGGACAGTCGTAGACGAACACCCGCAGCGGTATGCCGATCTGATTGGCGGCGAGACCGACCCCCTGTGCCGCGTACATCGTGGCGAACATGTCCTCGACGAGCCGGGCGAGCGACGGACCGAAGTCGGTGACGTCCTCGCAGGCGCCGTGAAGCACCGGGTCACCGAGCAGAGTCATGGCGCGGACGAGTCCGGAACTGCCGGGGATCGGGCGATTTCGCATGGCCGCCATCGTACGTTCCACGTGGCCTCCACCTTCCTGGTGGTGCCGTGGTGCGGTCGCCACGCCGGACATCGATAGGCTGGGCGCGGACCGATGCAAGGAGGATCTAGGACGATGGCAGGCAACACGGAGCCGTTGTCGCCGCGGGCCAAGCTGGCGGTGACGGCGGGCAAGGCCGCAGCGGCGGTGTCGCGCGCTGCGGGGCGCGGCAGCGGATCGGTGATCGGCGGCCGGGTGGCGCTCAAGCTCGACCCCGACCTGCTGGGGCGGCTGGCGCAGCACCTGGACGTGATCCTCGTGTCGGCGACGAACGGCAAGACCACGACGACCCGGCTGATCGCGGAGGCACTGCGGGCCGCCGGCCCGGTCGTGTCGAACGCGCTCGGCGCCAACATGCCCGCGGGTATCACCTCGGCCCTGGCCGGTGGCTCGGACGCGAAGTACGGCGTGATCGAGGTCGACGAGAAGTACCTCGCAGGCGTCGCGCGGGACACCACACCCAAGGTGATCGCGCTGCTCAACCTCTCGCGCGACCAGCTGGACCGCGCCGCGGAGACCCGGATGCTGGCCGAAAAGTGGCGTGAGGGGCTGTCCGGCTCGAAGGCCGTGATCGTCGCCAACGCCGACGACCCGCTGATCGTCTGGGCGGCGTCCTCGTCCCCCAACGTGGTGTGGGTCGCGGCCGGGCAGGCGTGGAAGGACGACGCCTGGTCCTGCCCGTCCTGCGGCGGTGTGATGCAGCGCCCCGGCGACGACTGGTTCTGCGGCGAGTGCGGTTTCCGCCGCCCCGCGCCGAGCTGGGTGCTGCACGGCGACTACGTCCTGGACCCGCACGGCTCGGCGTGGCCGATCCACCTGCAGCTCCCCGGCCGCGCGAACAAGGCGAACGCCACCAGCTCGGCCGCCGTCGCGGCCGTCTTCGGTGTGCCGCCGCAGGTCGCCCTGGAGCGCATGTATCAGGTGCAGGCCGTCGCCGGCCGCTACGACGTGGTCTCCTTCCTCGGCCGTGAGCTGCGGCTCCTGCTGGCGAAGAACCCCGCGGGCTGGCTCGAAACGTTTTCCCTGATCGACCCGCCGCCCACGCCGGTGATCCTCTCCGTCAACGCCCGGGGCGCGGACGGCACGGACACCTCCTGGCTGTGGGACGTCGACTACACCCAGCTCGCGGGCCACCCGATCTTCGTGCTCGGCGACCGCAAGCTGGACCTCGCGGTCCGCCTCGAAGTGGCCGGTCTCGACTTCCGGGTATGCGAGAACCTCGACGAGGCCGTGCAGCAGGCCCCGCCCGGCCGTATCGAGGTCATCGCCAACTACACCGCCTTCCAGGATCTGCGCCGTCGTGTCGGCAACTGACCCCGGCGCCGGCCACCTCCGGAGAGGACGAAGCATGAGCAACAACGGTCTGCGTCTGGTCTGGGTCTACCCCGACCTGCTGAGCACCTACGGCGACCAGGGCAACGCGCTGGTGGTGGAGCGCCGGGCCCGGCAGCGCGGTCTCGACGTGCAGCGCGTCGACGTGCGCAGCGACCAGCCGATCCCGACGTCCGGCGACATCTATCTGATCGGCGGCGGTGAGGACCGGCCCCAGCGCCTCGCCGCGGAGCGGCTGCGCCGTGACGGCGGTCTCAGCCGGGCCGCGTCCAACGGCGCGATCATCTTCTCGGTCTGCGCCGGCTACCAGATCCTCGGCCACGAGTTCATCAACGACCTCGGTGAGCGCGAGCCCGGTCTCGGCCTGCTCGACGTGGTCTCCACGCGTGGCGAGGGTGCCCGGTGCGTCGGTGACGTACTCGCCGACATCGATCCGCGGCTGGGCCTGCCGCAGCTGACCGGTTTCGAGAACCACCAGGGCGTCACCCATCTCGGCCCGACGGCGCGGCCGTTCGCCCGGGTGCAGCTCGGCCGGGGCAACGGCACGGGTGACGGCACCGAGGGTGCGTACAACGACACGGTCTTCGGTACGTACATGCACGGGCCCGTGATGGCCCGTAACCCGATGATCGCGGACCTGCTCCTGAAGCTGGCCCTCGACGTCAACGCCCTGCCGCCGACGGACGACCGCTGGTACGAGGCGCTGCGCGCCGAGCGCATCGCGTCGGCGACCCAGCCCGCGTGACCCGAATGACGAGTATTTCGCTCAACTGAGCGGAGTCCAACAGGCGGACGCCCGGTTCGGTCCCGCCACCCTGCGCCGGTAGGGTGGCGGGATCCAACCGGACGACGTGGTCCGGTCGTCGGCCCACGTTGCAAAGGTTTCCCGGGCAATGCGTATTGGTGTGCTCACCTCCGGCGGCGACTGCCCCGGCCTCAATGCCGTCATCCGTTCCGTCGTGCACCGCGCGGTGGTCGACCACGGCGACGAGGTCATCGGCTTCCACGACGGGTGGAAGGGCCTCCTTGAGTGCGACTACCGCAAGCTCGACCTCGACGCGGTCGGCGGAATTCTCGCCCGCGGCGGTACGATCCTCGGCTCGTCCCGGGTCCAGCCCGCACACCTGCGGGGCGGCGTCGAGCAGGCCAAGAGCCATGTCGCCGATCTCGGTCTCGACGCGATCATCCCGATCGGCGGCGAGGGCACGCTGAAGGCGGCTCATCTGCTCTCCGAGGCGGGGCTGCCGATCGTCGGCGTGCCGAAGACCATCGACAACGACATCGCGTCGACCGATGTGACCTTCGGCTTCGACACCGCGGTCGGCGTGGCCACCGACGCCCTCGACCGGCTGAAGACCACCGCCGAGTCGCACCAGCGGGTGCTGATCGTCGAGGTCATGGGCCGCCACACCGGCTGGATCGCACTCCACTCGGGCATGGCGGCCGGTGCGCACGCCATTGTCGTGCCGGAGCGCCCCTTCGACATGGATGAGCTGACCGAGCTGGTCGGCAAGCGTTTCTCGGCGGGCAAGAAGTTCGCGATCGTCGTCGTCGCCGAGGGCGCCAAGCCGCGCGTGGGCTCCATGGAGTTCGAGCAGGGCACCAAGGACATCTACGGCCACGAGCGGTTCACCGGGATCGCCACGCAGCTCTCCGTCGAGCTGGAGCAGCGCCTGGGCAAAGAGGCCCGTCCGGTGATACTCGGCCATGTCCAGCGCGGCGGCACCCCGACCGCGTACGACCGGGTCCTGGCGACCCGCTTCGGCTGGCACGCGGTCGAGGCGGCACACCGTGGCGAGTTCGGCATGATGACGGCGCTGAGCGGCACGGATATCACCATGGTGCCGCTGGCCCGGGCCGTGGAGACCCTGAAGACGGTCCCGGCCGAGCGGTATGCCGAGGCCGAGTGCGTGCTCTGAGCAACACCAGCACCTGAGAACTGCCCCCGGCCGCAGCTGCGGCCGGGGGCAGTTCTACTCTGGTCGGGACAACCGGCACGAAACGGGGACGTCCCCATCGGGAGTGAACAGATGGATCACAGCGGGCACGGCATGACCATGGATCTGCCGCCGTTCACGCTGGGACGTGGGCTCCAGTTCTCCGCGGACCCCGTATTCCTGATCGGCTGCGTCCTCGCGCTCGGCCTGTACGGCTACGCGGTGCTGCGACTGCGCAGACGCGGGGACGGCTGGCCGGTCAACCGGATCATCTTCTTCACGGTCGGCGTGCTGAGCATCGCCCTGGTGATGTGCACGAAGCTCAACGACTACGGCATGGTCATGTTCAGCGTGCACATGGTGCAGCACATGGTGATCAGCATGCTGTCGCCGATCCTGCTGCTGCTGGGCGCCCCCGTGACTCTGGCGCTGCGCTCACTGCCGGTCGCGGGCCGTGACCGCACCGGCCCGCGCGAGCTGCTGCTCATGCTGCTGCACAGCCGGTACATGAAGATCATCACGCATCCGGTCTTCACCATCCCGATGTTCATCGCCAGCCTGTACGCGCTGTACTTCACCCCGCTCTTCGACTTCCTCATGGGCTCGAGGACCGGGCACCTCGCGATGATGGTGCACTTCCTCGCCGTCGGACTGGTCTTCTTCTGGCCGATCATGGGCGTCGACCCGGGACCTCACCGGCCCGGCTATGTGATGCGGATGCTGGAGCTGTTCGCGGGGATGCCGTTCCACGCGTTCTTCGGCATCGCGCTGATGATGGCGACCTCTCCGATGGTGGAGACGTACAAGCATCCGCCGGCCTCACTCGGCATCGACGCGCTCAGCGACCAGAACTGGGCGGGCGGCATCGCCTGGGCGTTCAGCGAGATCCCTTCGGTGCTGGTGCTGATCGCGCTGGTCTTCCAGTGGTACGGCTCCGAGCAGCGGACCGCGAAGCGTGCGGACCGCGCCGCCGACCGCGACGGGGACCAGGAACTGAAGGCGTACAACGCCTATCTCGCCTCGTTGCAGGCGCGCGGACAGTAGCGGTGGAGACACCTTCCGGGTGACGATGGGGTCCACGGCCGCGCGGCCGACGAGGAGGGTGCGCGCATGTCCGGATCCACGAGGACGATGGGGATGCTCACCGTCGGAGCCCTGGTGGCGGTCACCGCCTACACGGTGGCGCTGGGGAGCAACGGCTGGCTCTGGTTCGGCTGGGTGGTGCTCGGGCTGATCACTCTGGGAATGGTCGCCACGCGCGACACCTGAGCGGGGCCCTTTGTCCGGTACGACGGGCGGACCCGGCCGGGCGCGGGCCCGCCCGTCGACCGAGGTTCAGCGCCAGGTCGGGACTTCGGCCGGCAGCAGGCTGCCCCGTCCATCCGCGTGGCGGGACGCATCGGCCGACAGGGCTGGAGTCTGCCCCTGCGGCGACGGCTGCCCCCGCCCGGTCGGGCTGCCCAGGTGGAGGACATGCGGCACGAGATGGAGGACAACGGCAGTGGCGACCGGCTGGCGGTCGATCTGACACCCGGCCCGCGCGGACACGCCGGGCAGATCATCATCCTCGACGCGGGAGCCGTCCCGCCCAGCCTGTCGGCCGCCGCCATCAAGGTGCACGGCAACCAGGACCCCCTGCCCATCATGACCGTCGCCAACGAACTCCTGGCCCTCTGGGACCGGCCCCAGGTCATCCAGACCGTCCTCGAAGGCAACCTCGGCCCCATGCCTTAGCAGTGCCTTCACCGTCCGCTGCCACGGCTGGCGTTGGCCGTCACCCATTCGGCCCAGTGTTGTTGGTGGTGATGCTGACCGTCGTCTGGACGGGGGTGGGTTGTGACCTCGATCGAGCGGACCGCGTATCCGCGGTTCAAGCGGCTGATCACCACGCATGAGTTGCATCTGTTCTTCGCGCCAACCCGGGAGGAGGCGGCGTGGGCGGCTGAGAGCCTGTCGGGTGACCTCTGATCGGGCGGCCACGCCCTGGCACGCACGCTTCCCGCGTTGCCGAAAGGCCCTAGTAGCTCCTTCCCCAAGCTCTCAGCTTCGTTCGAGCAGGGGAGACCCCATCCGAGGACCTTCCAGCGCCTTGGAATCGCACGCACCAGACCGCGTCCGCTTTTCGATCGAAGGTCACCCGACAGGCTCTGAGCGGATGGACTCCGACGGCCATCCGCTCGCGCTGCAGTTCGCGGCGGTGGAGCGCACGCTGGTGGCAACGACCGAGGACGCAGAAGGGCAGCCGTTCGATGTGCGGGTAGAGCGGTTCCTGATCGCGGCAAGCAGTGAGCTCGGGCGGATCAGCGCGGCTCAGCTCGCGACGGGGCGGGGCGACGCGATGCTGCGCCAGTACGTGGAGCAGCGTGTGGACGCGGTGGTCTGCCGGCGGCTCTACGAGCTGTTGCCGGGACGGGCACCGGCGGGGACTGCTGCCGGCGCAGCCTGAGCTGCTGAGTGAGGTCACCCGCGGCCCGTTGGAGCGGCTGCTCACCTCGCAGTTGCGGCGCGAACTCAGCTGGACCGCGGCCGATCTGCTGCGGGCGACCGTCGACACCGTGCTCTACGGGGCGATCCGCTCAGCACACCCCGGCGTCGACGATGAACGACTCCGGGCGGTCGTGCCGACGGCCCGCGATGATGAGCAGGAGGTGGGCCCGTGACTGGGGCAACCGGCAGGGTGGCATTGGTGACAGGGGCCAGCAGCGGAATCGGTGCGGCCACCGCACGCCTTCTGGCCGCGCGACGGATGCGCGTGGTGGTCAACTACCTCCGCAGCGGCACGGCAGCCGAGGAGGTCGTGGCCGGCATCGAGGCCGCAGGCGGCCAGGCCATGGCCGTGCAGGCCGACGTGCGCGAGGCAGCGGCGGTCGAGAGCATGATCGAGCAGGTCCAGGCGGCATGGGGCGGCATCGACGTGCTCGTGCACAACGCGCTCATCCCGTATGTGATCAAGTCGTTCCAGGACATGACGTGGGAAGAACTGGGCGGCAAGCTCGACGACGAGATGCGTGCGGCGTTCGCGGTCACCAAAGCCGTCCTGCCCGCCATGACCGAACAGGGCTGGGGACGCATCATCTATCTCGGTACCGACCTCGGCCGCCGGCCCCGGGAGGGCATGATCGCGCTGGGTACGGCCAAGGCCGCACTGACGCAGTTCGCCCGGTACCTCGCCCAGGAACTGGGCCAGCGGGGCATCACGGTCAACGTCATCGAGCCCGGCCCGGTGGAGGACACCCGCATGGCGGATGTGCTCGACGAGGAGCATAAGCAGCGGCAGGTGGCCGTCACCCCCCTGGGCCGCCTGGCACACCCGGGCGACGTCGCCCAAGCGGTCGCCTTCTACGCCAGCGAGGACAACGCCTTCATGACCGGCACCACGGCCGCGGTCAACGGCGGGATGTCCATGTACTGACGCCCCCTGTCCTCCGCACACGGGGCCATACCGTCCCGGCCCGGCCGACGGCCGGAGCACATCCGGCACAGCCGTCACCTCATCACCATGGGCCGCAACAGCCGGGCCCACGGCACGCCCGGGCGCATGGCGGTGACACGATCAAGGAAAAACGTTCATGTTCACGATCGATCTCGCCTACGTCGGGCGCGGCCTGCACGAGGAACTGGTCGCCTACATCGCCGACCAGCAGGGCTACTACGCCGCCGAGGGCGTCCACGTCGCGCTGCGCGACGGCTGCTCCTGGGACGAGGAGCGACTGCGCCACGGCGCCACCATCGGGCTCGGCCGGGCACTGCTGTCCCGACTGGCCGATGGCGTCCCCTGGGTCGCACTCAATGTCAACACCCACCGCCCACTGTTCTGGTTCCTCGCCCGCGCCGGCCTGACCTCCCTGGCCGACCTGGCCGGCCGACGGCTGGCGGTACACGCCCCCCACACCGCACCCGGGTGCTTCGCCCGGATCGTGCTGCGCCAGGCCGGCCTCGACCCGGACCGCGACATCCACACCATCGTCCGCCCGCCCGGCAACTACGGCATGGACCTGCGCTGGCTGCACGACGGCAGGATCGACGCCGCCCTGGTCGGCAGCACCATGGCACCGGAGGCGATAGCCGCCGAGCACGGCTGGCAGGTGCTGGCCTGGGCCGGCGACCACTTCCAGATCCCCACCGTAGGCGTGGCCGTCGACCCCACCTACATCCACCCGGACAACCCCGCGGTCCAGGCCGTCGTACAAGCCCACCGGCGCGCCCTGCAGGTGATCCACAACGAACCCGACACCACGGTGCGGTACATCCAGACCTTCCTCGGTCGACATACCGCAGACGAAGCCCGAGCCCACTACGAGTCGTTCATCGCACCGTATTTCACCACCGACGGCCAAGCCGACCTCGCCGTCGGCGCCACCGCGATCACCGCGGTCGCCGCCGAACTCGGCGCCCCCGCCACCGTCACCGCAGCCGAGTTCTACCGCACCGCAACCACCACACCCTAGGAGCCCGGCGCGACGCCGGCAGGGCGGCGTTGTCAGCGGCCGCCCGCTGCGGGGGCGAAGGGTCCGTCCAGGGCTGCCCATTGCAGGAGCAGGATGGTCTTGCCGTCGGTGATGCGTCCGTCGCGGGTCATGGCGAGGGCTTCTGCGAAGGGCAGTTCGAGGACCTCGATGTCTTCGCCGTCTTCCTCGAGTCCGCCGCCGGTCCCGGTCCGGTCGGCCGGGGTGTAGGGGGCGGCGAAGAAGTGGAGGCGCTCGGTGACGGAGCCGGGGCTCATGTAGGCGTCGAGGACGTGGGTGAGCGGGCCGAGCGTGACGCCGAGTTCCTCGGCGCTCTCGCGCCGGATGGCGGTCGGCGGGTCGTCCGCGTCGAGCAGCCCCGCGGCCGCTTCGACGAGCATGCCGTCGGGGTGGTCGTTGACGTAGGCCGGGTAGCGGAACTGGCGGGTGAGCAGGACGTAGCGACGCCCGGTGTCGTACGGCAGGACGACGGCGCCGTTGCCGCGGTCGTAGGTCTCGCGCTGCTGAGTCTCCCAACGCCCGTCGCGGCGGCGGTAGTCGAAGGTGGTGCGGCGCAGTACATGCCAGCCCTGGGAGGTGAGCTCGACGTCGCGGACCATGACGCCGGGGTTGCGGTCCAGGTCGCGTCCGGCCCGGTCGAGGCCGGTGCGGCCGCGGTGGTCGGGGGTGTCGATGCCGGGGCGGCTTGTCACGCGGTCTCCTGTGGGGTGTGGCGGGGGATCTCGGCCACGTCGTGATAGACGGGCAGGCCGCGGCGGCGGGCGGTGGCGACGTCCTGGTCGGCTCCGGTGGAGTCGCCGGGCAGGCGCAGCACGGCGTCACAGTGGGCGAGGAGGCGGTCGGCGGTCGGGTAGAGCACCTGGTCGGCGAGGGGGTCGGTGGGGCCCGCGCCGGCTGAGTGCAGGACGGGCAGGGCGATCCACTCCCCGATCACCGGGAGGTGGCCGGCGGCGAAGACGGGCCAGGCTGCTGCTTCGAGGCGGGCGAGGTTGGCGGCCATGGCCTGCGGGTTGCCGTCGGTGCCGGAGCGGTAGGGCCCGGCGATCAGGATGAGCATGGGCTTGTCGGTCATGGGGCGCTACGATACACGCAGAAACGTGCAAGAACAGGAGAGAATACGGATGCTGGCTGCTGAACGCCGTGACCACCTGCTAGGTCTGCTCGCCCACGAGGGCAAGATCGTCGCCAAGGGCGTCGCCGCCGAACTGGGGATCTCCGAGGACAGCGTGCGACGCGACCTACGCGATCTCGCGGCCGAGGGGCTGTGTCAGCGGGTCTACGGCGGGGCGCTCCCTGTTTCCCCGGCCGTGGCGGACTACGCCGCCCGGCAGACCGTGGCCCCCGACGGCAAGCGGAAGGTCGCCTCGGTGGCCGCCGGGCTGGTCCGGCCGGGTGGCGCGCTGATCCTCGACGGTGGTACCACCGCCCTGGCCGTCGCCCACGCGCTCCCGCAGGACCTGGCCTGCACCGTGATCACCCACAGTCCGACGATCGCCGCCACCCTGCTCGACCACCCGCAGGTCGAGCTCTTCCTGCTCGGTGGCCGCATCTTCAAGCACTCCGCGGTCGCCTGCGGTGCGGCCGCGGTCGAGGCCGCGCAGAACGTCTCCGCCGATCTGTGCCTCATCGGCGTCACCGGCGTGCACCCGGAGGCGGGACTGACCACCGGCGACGCCGAGGAGGCCGCGATGAAGCGCGCCCTGGCCGCGCGGGCCGCGGACACCTACGTCCTCGCCTCGTCCGAAAAGATCGGCACGGCATCGCGGTTCCGCGTCCTGCCCTTGGAAAAGATCAGCGGACTGATCACCGACGCCGACCCCCACAACGCCGTCGTCGAACAACTCACGGCGCTCGGCGTGGCTGTCCTGCCAGCCGGCTGACTGCTACATGCCGAACGAGGGGTCGCCGGCCGACAGAACATCCAGGACACCGACCCGTCACCGCGCTTCGGTCATCCACGGGAATTGACAATTGCTCTGCGCTCGGCGAAGGACTGGGACAAACCCGCATCCTGACCAGACGACTGCTCAGCATCGCCCCAACGCTGAGCAGTCGTACCGTTCCCCAGATTCACACGGTCTACCCGGCAGACAACCCGACCAAGGAGCAGTATGGCCATCGACGTGACTACCGATCTGGTCTTCGGCGAGCAGAAGATCCCATCCGTGAAGTGGTCGTGGGGAACGCATGCGGCGTAGCCGCGGGCGCGCGAGGGTGCGGACGGCTGGGAACACAGATTGAGACCGCGGCAGTGCCCCAGGACGTCAAGGTCGTTCCTACAGTGGCGCGCTCCGCCTTGACGCCCTGAACCACGCCCGCTCCACGGTGAATCCGGGTCCCTGGCGAACCCGGGGCCCAGGCGCCACTCGGGTGCCGGGCCCCAGAGACGTACTACTTGCTGACGGCGAAGCGCATCAGGGCATGCTCGTCACCCTGCTTTATCTTGCCCGTCACGTTGATCACTTCGAGTTTCCACGTATCGCCGACCCGCATCGCCTTGGCCACGGCGCAGCCGTTGTCCTGGGTGAGCAGGCTCGGCCAGATGTCGGCGACCTGCTGGGAGCTTCCCCCGGTCGCGTCGTAGACCTTGAAGCTGATGTTGCGCGCCTTCTGGAAGGAACTGCCCTTCTTGTACGCGGCGGCGACGAACACGATCGACGTGATGTTGGGCGGAATCCGGGCGAACTCGACGGTCACCGTCTCGTCGTCCCCGTCCCCGTGCCCGGTCTGGTTGTCGCCACTGTGCGCCAGGGAGCCGTTGCCCATGGGGTCGAGTGAGTCGAGACCCGCGAGACGCACCGGGTCCCCGCCTTGCATGGCGATGGCGATCAGGTCGAGGTCGGTGCCGGTCTTGCGGCGCAGCTTGCCCAGCATCCCACCGCTGCTGCCAGCGGTGGGATCCCAGGAAACCCCGATGGACAGGTGGGTCACTCCGTCCAGGTCTGCCGGGCCGTCTTCCTTGGTGAGCGTGATCATGCGTGGACCATCCATTTCGGCAAGGGCACTACAACACGCAGAGTGTGCCTGACGCCTTGGTGGTTCCAGCTGGCAGGTCCCAGTGGACTAGCATGAACCGTTCCTAACCAGTGTGCATAAGTGAGTCCTGGACCCACTGCTGTGTACTGGGCGCATCCCGAACGGTGTTGGATGCACTGGGTTCCCGCCTTCGCTTCCCACTCGGCGGCACGCCTCCAGGGGCGTGGTCCGTCGCGGGCGGGCTCCCTCACGCCCCCGGTCACCTGGTCCGGCCTGGACGGTCCGATGCCCCGCACGATCGCTCTGGTCGTGTGGGGCGGTGCCGTCCTTCCCCAAGCTCTCAACTCCGTTCGAGCAGGGGATACCCCATCCCGGAGCGGGTGCCCGAGGGCGCGTCGCCCGATCGCGATGCCCGCGGCATCGTGACGGGACATGGTGCGGTGCGGGGTGACCAGCGGTTTCTGCCAGTGCTGGCCACCCCACAGGGATGTGTAGGCGGGGTCGACCGCGACGATCGCAAGGCCCTGTTCGGCGGCCATGGACACGAGCCGGGCCTTGAGTTTCCCGGTCGGGATGCCGGAGATGAGCTGTCTGAACCGTTTCCGGCGGCCGTGCTTCTCCCGGGTCTTCTCACGCGTGAAGTCGAGGTCTTCGATGCCGATCGCGGTGACACCGGCCTGCTTGGCCCAGTTGATCAGGCGGGTCAGTGCGTGGCGGATCTGTGCGTCGCGGTGGCCGGCGGTTCCGGACAGGTCGTAGGGGAAGCGGTGCGGGTCGCCGATGGGGTTGCCGTGCCGGTCGAGGTGGTAGGCGGCGAAGTGGTCGGCGTTGGCGTTGGTGTCGACGCCGACCATGCCCCGGGCACGGGCGGTCACGGGCGAGGGCCGGACTGCACTCGGGTTTTCACACCCGGGCATCGCCCCGCCTCCGGCTGCTGGTCACTCGTACGGGATGATGTCGGTATGCGTGGTGGGGACGGGCTGTTCGAGGTCGAGCCGGTCGAGAAGCGGCGGTTGCAGGGCCGTGCGGCGCCGGTGGACGAGCGATTCCGGGCGTTCGACCCGCATCAGGTCCTGTTGCTGCCACAGTCGCTGGACGACTGGCTCCCCGAGACGGTCCTGGCTGTTGCAGCGGGGACTGTTCGTCATCGCCACCGACCCCACCGACATGGCCATGGGTCTTGAGCCGGAGGAGTCAGGGCCATGAGCCACACCGTGACTGGACTCGCCTGGACACCACCAAGGCGCCCACCCTCACCGAGGCGGCCTCCAGCCTGGTCGACGACGTCACCACCTACATGCGCGGCCCCGGATGGAACACCGACTCGTTCAGTGGCAGCATCCGCACCCTGCGCATCGTGACGGGGCACCTCGGCACCGACGTCCTCATCCGAGAGACGGACATCCGGGCCCTGGCCTCCATGCGGCCCTTCAAACGGCTCCGGCCTGGCAGCCGGCGTCCTGCGCGTGGACCGGATCTACGACGAAGCTCGCCATAGTGCCGACCCCGTCCGGCTGATGGAGCTCTTCGGCCTGTCCAACCTTTCCGCCCCCTCAGCGTCCCGGAGACCCGCCGACTGATCGGGCACGTCGTCATCACGCCCCACCACCACTCCAACGAGCACCATCTGCACTCGTCACACTTCCGCAGACGCAGCCAGACCCGGGCCCGCGGCTCCCCCTACCACGCCGAGGCCACGACCCCCAGATGCGGTTGCAGCATTAGGGCGCGTATCGGGTTGTAATCAATCTTCGGGATTCGCCTTTGCGGCGGGAACTGAGCCGGCACATCATTTTTGGGCTCTCCTGCCGTATGTGTGGGTCATTGGGTTGCGAGTTGACGGCCGGGGAGGGTGGGTTTGTCTCCTGCGAGCGTGAGCATGACGAGGGCGATGATGGCGTCGGCGGAGTGGAAGCCGAAGCCGCGGCGGATGATCAGGCGGGTCTTGGTGTTCGTGGATTCGATCAGCCCGTTACTCATTCCCGTGATCAACGCGGCCCGGATGGCGTCGTAGTGCCGGACGATTCGGCGTTGGAGACCGGCGAAGGCGTCGATGCGGCAGCGTCGGGCCCAGCCGATCCATCGGTGCAGTGCCGTGAGGGCTGCGGTGGGACGGGTCTTGGCCAGGGTGAACACCATCCGCAGGGCCTCCTTGAGGCGCCAGGCGCGGTGCAGGCGGGGGT
>NZ_JBICXB010000037.1:0-65420 GCF_043200055.1 Streptomyces sp. NPDC048496
CGAAGCCCGGATCGCCGAGGTCCAGCGCGAGGGCGTACTTGAAGTCGATCCTGGCCCGGACCGCCTCCGCGGCCTGCCGGTCGGTGAGCCCCTCCCCGAACTGCAACACCAGCACCAACGCCAGCCGGCCCGGTCACCAGGCAGGCTTGCCCCGCACCGGGAACAGACCGGCGAACTCCGCGTCCGTGAACAACGGACCCAACTCGTCCCGGACCCGGATCGCCAGGCTCCCCTTCGGGAACGCCGCCCGCGCCACCCGAACGGTCTCCGCCGGGATCTCCCCCGACCCCTTCGGCTGCAACGACATCTCCACCCACCCCATACGACAACGTCGGCCCTCAAGACCACAACCAGGTCTTGAGGGCCGACGTCACGCACAGGCCCCGAATTAACCACCAGCATCCCGGTGAACGGTGCCGGGGCCCTCGTGTGCCGGCCTGCCGGGTCCGTACGGGCGACCCCGGCCCCCAGGCGGGGGCGGGGTCCCGGGGAGACCCTGTTGCCCTACGGGAGCGCCAGCATCCGCTCCAGCGCCAGCTTCGCGTACTTCTCCGTCTCGGGGTCGACCTCGATCCGGTTGACCAGGTTCCCCTCGGCCAGCGACTCCAGCGTCCACACCAGGTGCGGCAGGTCGATCCGGTTCATCGTCGAGCAGAAGCAGACCGTCTTGTCGAGGAAGACGATCTCCTTGTCCTCCGCGGCGAAGCGGTTGGCCAGGCGGCGCACCAGGTTCAGCTCGGTGCCGATCGCCCACTTCGAGCCGGCCGGGGCCGCCTCCAGGGCCTTGATGATGTACTCCGTCGAGCCGACGTAGTCCGCCGCGGCCACGACCTCGTGCTTGCACTCGGGGTGCACCAGCACATTGACGCCCGGGATGCGCTCGCGCACCTCGTTGACGGAGTCCACCGAGAAGCGCCCGTGCACCGAGCAGTGCCCGCGCCACAGGATCATCTTCGCGTTCCGCAGCTCCTCGGCGGTGAGGCCGCCGTTCGGCTTGTGCGGGTTGTAGAGGACGCAGTCCTCCAGCGTCATCCCCATGTCGCGGACCGCGGTGTTCCGGCCCAGGTGCTGGTCGGGGAGGAAGAGGACCTTCTCGTTCTGCTCGAAGGCCCACTCCAGGGCGCGCTTCGCATTGGACGAGGTGCAGATCGTGCCGCCGTGCCGGCCGGTGAAGGCCTTGATGTCGGCGGAGGAGTTCATGTACGAGACGGGTACGACCTGCTCGGCGACCCCGGCCTCGGTCAGTACGTCCCAGCACTCGGCGACCTGCTCGGCGGTGGCCATGTCGGCCATCGAGCAGCCCGCGGCCAGGTCCGGCAGCACGACCTTCTGGTCGTCGGTGGTCAGGATGTCCGCGGACTCCGCCATGAAGTGCACACCGCAGAAGACGATGTACTCGGCTTCCGGCCGGGCCGCCGCGTCACGGGCGAGCTTGAACGAGTCGCCGGTGACGTCCGCGAACTGGATGACCTCGTCGCGCTGGTAGTGGTGGCCGAGAACGAACACCTTGTCCCCGAGCTTCTCCTTGGCCGCGCGGGCGCGCTCCACCAGGTCCGGGTCGGACGGGGAGGGCAGATCACCGGGGCACTCGACGCCGCGCTCACTCTTCGGGTCGGCCTCGCGGCCGAGCAGGAGCAGGGCGAGGGGCGTCGGCTGGACATCGAGGTCCTGGACGGGGTGGGCCGTGGTCACGTCACGCACCCTTTCTTCTCTGCAGATAAGCCTTTTCGTCTAATTGACGTTATCTATCATATCCGGTTCACGTCACTTTGACGATGCCGATAGCGTCTATGTGACGAATTCCCTTTGGAGGAGGTCGGGGGCCGTTCCGGGGCCGCGAGAGGCCTCCTCGCCCCGCCCGGCAGCTCTTCCCGGAGGTGTGTGCGAGCATGAAAGGAACAGGCAAGCGCTCGGCCCGGAATGAATCCGCGGTCCCGACGGTTGCAACGTCGGCAAGCAGTCCGCACAACCCGGGAGAGAAGCAGATGTCCGTATCGGACGAGACCACCACCGTGAGCGACGGCATCCTCCTGTCCGACGCCGCCGCAGCCAAGGTCAAGGGCCTGCTGGAGCAGGAAGGCCGTGACGACCTGGCGCTGCGCGTCGCCGTCCAGCCCGGCGGCTGCTCGGGCCTGCGCTACCAGCTCTTCTTCGACGAGCGTTCGCTCGACGGCGATGTCGTGAAGGACTTCGACGGCGTCAAGGTCGTCACCGACCGGATGAGCGCTCCGTACCTGGGTGGTGCCTCCATCGACTTCGTCGACACCATCGAGAAGCAGGGCTTCACGATCGACAACCCGAACGCCACGGGCTCCTGCGCCTGCGGCGACTCCTTCAGCTAAGTCGCGAAGGCGGTTTCGGGCAGCAGCGCCCGACGAAGGCGGCGGCCCCCGGATTCCGGGGCCGCCGCCTTCAGTCATGCCAGGCATCGATCAGCGGGCTGTCACCGACGTCATGATCGAGTACGCCTGGTGCCGTGACAAGGCAAAGCTTGCGGGGAAGGGAGCTAGCCGCGCGGCACCGTGCCGCCCGCCGCGTCGAGCACCTGCCGGTCGCCCAGCGGGGCGTCCAGCGTCACCGTCCGGGTCAGCTCCTTGGCGATCATGATGCAGACCTTCTTCGGGTCCGGGGTCGACTCGGTGATCGTCACCCGTACCGCGTCCGCGCTCTCGGTCGCGCTCGCCGTGTACGTACTGCACACCCCGCCCCAGAACGTCACCCTCAGCGTCCGGCCGTCCGCGGTGTACGAGGTCAGCTGGTGCGTGGACCGGGACGCGTCCCCCGTGCCCGAATCCGGCCCCGGGTCCTTCGAAGGCTTCGCCAGCGAGTCCGGGTCCACCGCGACCTGCGCCACCGTGTTGCCCGTCCCGCCCGCCGCCGGCCTTACCGAGAAGAGCCACGACGGTACGAGCGTCTGCTCGCCGTCCACGTATTGCATCGCAAGGCCGAAGACCGCCTTGTCGACCGTGACGGTCGTCGTCTCCCGCTCCGCTCCGGTCCGTGCCCCGCACCTGACAGCCGACGGCTTCGCCTCGCCCTCCTCCAGCGGTACGGAGGTGGCGCACCCGCCGACGTCGCTCCGCGAAGCGGCCGCGCGACCGGCCTTGTTCAGCTGCTTCAGCGCATCGTCCGCGCTGATCACCGGATATTCCGCGCCTTTCTCCAGGCTCTTCAACTGCCCGCTGCCGCCGACCACTTGACCGTCCGGCCCCACCTGGATCCCAGTTGCCCAGCCGTACGTGGGCAGCCCTCCCGCCACCGGGTTCGCGTTCACCACCCTTACCGAGCCCATGAGTTGGGACGCGTCGAGGGTGGCACCGTCCTGGCCCGCCGCCTTCAGCACGGGCACCGCGGCGGCCCTGGCGGCGTTCTCGCTCACCGGCGATTCCGTGTCGCCCGGCGCCACGTCCTTGCCCGTACACACCGTCGTGCCACGGCAGTTGTCCGTTCCGCCGGAGCCGAAGCGGGCGAAGGACCAGGTACCCGGCGCCTGCTTGTTCACCCGCAGGACCGGACCCGAGCCGTCCCCGTCGGACCCCACCTTCCAGGCCGCGCCCTCGGCCCGCGGAGTGCCCTCCAGGCCCAGAACCTTCGCCAGCCGGGTCACCTCCGCCGCGGAGACGGTGCCCTTCGCGCGGTGGACGGCGGCCTTGGCCGGGCCGTCGGGCAGCTTGCCGGACACGCGGTAGACCACCCCGTCACCGCTGGGGTCGGGCTCGCCCGGAGCGATACCCTCCTGGGGTGCCGTCGGGCTCGACGCGCCCTCGTCGAGCGCGAGCAGGGGAGGCGTGCGGCCACTGCTGCCCGCCCGGCTGCCGCTGCCGCCGTCCGCGGCAGCCCAGTACGCGCTGCCGCCCCCGGCGAGCAGCACCGCTGCCGCCACCGTGGCCACGGCCAGCGGCGACCGCCGCCGCCGGGGGGCAGTCACGTCGTTGTCGGGTCGCTCGGTGCTCACCGGATCGCTCCTTCGACTGCGTTGCCGTCACCATGACCGTCGCACGGCCATCGCCTGTCCCGCGAGTGCGGACAGGGGTGGGACGGAGCAGGGGGGCACCCGGTTCCCCGAGGGTGCCGGAAGCGAGCGGTTGCGGCCGTCAGTCGCCGTACTCGGACATCGCGTCGATCAGCCGTGCGGACGCGTCCGGAACGGTGACGCCATGAATCAGGGACGGCGCGACAGGGGTGGGGGCGGCCTTGGGGGGTACGACCCAGTGCGGAGCCATCCGTGCGCAGTCACCGCGCAGCTCGGCCAGGCTGATCTCGGACTCACGCGGGGCGATGTTGTTCGGCATGTCCGCACCGTAGGCACCGCAGGCCTCAGGACAAAAGACCTACTATCGGGTAGTTTTTCCCCCTTCAGGGCGAGTGCGGCGAACGGGTAGCGTGAACTGTCACGCCGTCCCGGGAACGCGGTCACCCGTTCCCCCCGACCCCGCAGGAGCAGTCTTCCCGTGCGCATCGCAGTTACCGGCTCCATCGCCACCGATCACCTGATGACCTTCCCCGGCCGTTTCGCCGACCAGCTGGTCGCCGATCAGCTGCACACGGTCTCGCTCTCCTTCCTGGTCGACAACCTCGATGTGCGCCGGGGCGGTGTCGCCGCCAACATCTGCTTCGGCATGGGCCAGCTCGGTACCGGCCCGGTCCTGGTCGGCGCCGCGGGCTCCGACTTCGACGAGTACCGTGCCTGGCTCGACCGGCACGGCGTCGACACCGGCTCGGTGCGGATCTCCGAGGTCCTGCACACCGCCCGTTTCGTCTGCACCACGGACGCCGACCACAACCAGATCGGCTCCTTCTACACGGGCGCGATGAGCGAGGCCCGGCTGATCGAGCTGAAGGCCGTCGCCGACCGCGTCGGCGGCCTCGACCTCGTCTCGATCGGCGCCGACGACCCGGAGGCGATGCTCCGCCACACCGAGGAGTGCCGCTCCCGGGGCATCGCGTTCGCCGCCGACTTCTCGCAGCAGATCGCGCGGATGGACGGCGACGAGATCCGGATCCTCCTCGACGGGGCCACGTACCTCTTCTCCAACGAGTACGAGAAGGGGCTCATCGAGTCCAAGACCGGCTGGACCGACGAGGAGATCCTCGGCAAGGTCGGTCACCGCGTCACCACGCTCGGGGCCCGCGGTGTCCGGATCGAGCAGGCCGGTCAGGAGACCATCGAGGTCGGCTGCCCGGAGGAGGAGACGAAGGCGGACCCGACCGGCGTCGGTGACGCCTTCCGCGCCGGTTTCCTCTCCGGCCTCGCCTGGGGCGTCAGCCTGGAGCGCGCCGCGCAGGTCGGCTGCATGCTCGCCACGCTGGTCATCGAGACGGTCGGCACCCAGGAGTACACCCTGCGCCGCACCCACTTCATGGACCGCTTCACCAAGGCGTACGGTCACGACGCCGCCGCCGAGGTCCGCGCCCACCTGCGCTGATCCGGGAACGCTACGACAGCCGGCGGACCACATAGGCCGAGCCCCGGTCCGCCGGCTCCTCACCCACGTACTCCTGCTCCCGCATCTCGCACCACGCGGGGATGTCCAGCCGCGCAGCCTCGTCGTCGGAGAGCACGGTCACCGTCCCGCCCACCGGCACCTCTCCGATCACCTTTGCGAGTTCGATCACCGGGATCGGGCACCGCTTCCCCAGCGAGTCGACCACCAGGGACGCGGCCGTCGCGGGGGAGGGGGCCGGCGGGACGGGTGCGCCCAGCCTCTCCCGTACGCCTGCCACCACCCCCGGCAGCACGTGGAGGAAGCGGTCGACGTCCTCCTCCGTGGTGCCGGCCGGCAGGGACACCCGGACGTTGCCCTCCGACAGCACTCCCATCGCCTTCAGCACATGGCTCGGCGTGAGCGTGCTGCTCGTGCAGGACGAACCGGACGACACGGAAAATCCCTCACGGTCCAGTTCGTGGAGGAGTGTCTCCCCGTCGACATAGAGACAGGAGAAGGTCACCAGATGCGGCAGCCGCCGCACCGGATCGCCGACCACCTCCACATCGGGCACGACCGAGCCCACCGTGGCTCGAATCCGGTCCACCAGCGCCCGCAGCCGCACGGACTCCGCCGCCGCCTCGGCCCGGACGGCCCGCAACGACGCCGCCGCCGCCACGACGGCCGGGATGTTCTCGAACCCGGCGGCCCGCCCCGACTCCCGTTCGTCCGCTGCGTCCTGGGGCGCGAACCGGACCCCCTTGCGTACGGCGAGCAGCCCCACCCCCGAGGGTCCGCCCCACTTGTGGGCACTGGCCGCCAGCAGCGACCAGCCGCCCGGCACCGGACCCCAGCCCAGCGACTGCGCGGCGTCCACCAGCAGCGGTACGCCCGCCGCCCGGCAGGCCTCCGCGACCTCGGCCACCGGCTGCTCCGTACCGACCTCGTGGTTGGCGGACTGCAGGCAGGCCAGCGCGGTGTCCTCGCGCAGGACCTCCCCGTACGCCGCCGCGCTCACCGCCCCCGCCCGGTCCACCGGCACCTCGGCGAACGTTCCGCCCCGAGCCTCATGGGCGGCGGCCGAATGGAGTACGGACGAATGTTCGACCGCCGAGATCACCAGATGGCGGCCGACACGCCGACGCCCGGCGAGGGCTCCGGAAATCCCTGAGTGCACCGCCCGGGTTCCCGACGAGGTGAAGGCCAGCTCGTCCGGGCGGCACCCCACTGCCTCCGCGGCGGCCTCCCGGGCCGCGTCCAGCAGCAGCCGGGCCCGCCGCCCCTCCCGGTAGAGGCGGGCGGGGTCGGCCCAGCCCTCGTCCAGTGCGGCAAGCAGCGCCTGGCGGGCCACGGGGTGCAGAGGTGCGGAGGATGCGGCATCGAAGTAGGGCACATGTCCACGCTAGCTCGCGCCCGCCGTCGCCTCCGGGCGGGCCGCTCACGCAGCCAGGAGAGGGCCCGTCAGATGACGGCCGGAGGCCCGGATTCCACCCCTTCGGGGTGTCGGGCGGCGCGTTGGGCACCCTCCCCGCGCGACCCCAAATAGCGTCCAGTAGGGTTTGGTCCGCATAAACATCCAAACCCCTGCCCGCGTCAGGGCGGCGACCGACCAGACAGACGGCCGCGCCGGACACGCGGGCGAGACTCTCGGGAAGGCGCTACGTGAGTCCCAACGGCTCCGACCGCTCGTCGCGGCGCCCGATGCGGCGGAAGCTGCCGCAGGTGCTGACTGCGGGCCTGATCCTGGCGACCGCCACCGGTTGCACATACAAGGACTTTCCCCGCCTTGGTATGCCCACGCCGGTAACGGAAGAGGCACCACGGATCCTTTCCCTCTGGCAGGGCTCGTGGGCGGCAGCGCTCGCCACGGGTGTGCTGGTCTGGGGCCTGATCCTGTGGAGTGTCATCTTCCACCGGCGCAGCCGCACCAAGGTGGAGGTACCTCCGCAGACCCGGTACAACATGCCCATCGAGGCGCTGTACACCGTGGTCCCTCTGATCATCGTCTCGGTGTTGTTCTACTTCACCGCGCGCGATGAATCGAAGCTCCTCACGCTCTCCCCGAAGCCCGCCCACACCGTCAACGTGGTCGGCTTCCAGTGGAGCTGGGGCTTCAACTACATCGAGAACGTGGACGGCCTGGCCTCCACGGGCAGAGAGATCCCCAAGGAGCTCAACGCCATCCCCGACCGGCTCCGGAAGGACTTCCCCGAGGGTGCGGAAGGCGTCTACGACGTCGGCATCCCGGGAACCCGGAACCCGCAGAACGGCCACCCCGGCCCGACCCTGTGGCTGCCGAAGGGCGAAAAGGTCCGCTTCGTTCTGACTTCGCGTGACGTCATCCACTCCTTCTGGGTGGTGCCGTTCCTCATGAAGCAGGACGTCATTCCGGGCCACACCAACTCCTTCGAGGTGACTCCCAACCAGGAGGGCACCTTCATGGGCAAGTGCGCCGAGCTCTGCGGCGTCGACCACTCCCGGATGCTCTTCAACGTCAAGGTCGTCTCCCCGGAGCGCTACCAGGCGCACCTCAAGGAGCTGGCCAAGAAGGGCCAGACGGGCTACGTGCCGGCCGGTATCGAGCAGACGAACCCGGCCAGGAATGCGGAGACGAACAAACTGTGAGCATCCTCAACGAACCTCAGGGTGCCGCGGCAGCAGACGACTCGTACGAGGACGAGCTGCCGGCCCGCCTGAAGCAGCCGGGAAACGTCGTCGTCAAGTGGTTGACCACCACTGACCACAAGACGATCGGCACGATGTACCTGGTCACGTCGTTCGCGTTCTTCTGCATCGGCGGTCTGCTGGCGCTCTTCATGCGCGCCGAGCTGGCCCGTCCCGGCACGCAGATCATGTCGAACGAGCAGTTCAACCAGGCGTTCACGATGCACGGCACGATCATGCTGCTGATGTTCGCGACGCCGCTGTTCGCCGGGTTCGCGAACTGGATCATGCCGCTGCAGATCGGCGCGCCCGACGTGGCGTTCCCGCGGCTGAACATGTTCGCGTACTGGCTGTACCTCTTCGGCTCGATCATCGCGGTGGCCGGCTTCCTCACCCCGCAGGGTGCGGCGGACTTCGGCTGGTTCGCCTACTCCCCGCTCTCGGACGCCGTCCGTTCGCCGGGTGTCGGCGCCGACATGTGGATCATGGGTCTGGCCTTCTCCGGCTTCGGCACGATCCTCGGTTCGGTCAACTTCATCACCACGATCATCTGCATGCGCGCACCCGGCATGACGATGTTCCGGATGCCGATCTTCGTGTGGAACGTCCTGCTGACCGGTGTGCTGGTCCTGCTGGCCTTCCCGGTGCTCGCCGCCGCGCTGTTCGCGCTGGAGGCGGACCGCAAGTTCGGTGCGCATGTGTTCGACGCGGCCAATGGCGGCGCGCTGCTCTGGCAACACCTCTTCTGGTTCTTCGGCCATCCAGAGGTGTACATCATCGCCTTGCCATTCTTCGGAATCATCTCCGAAGTGATCCCGGTGTTCAGCCGGAAGCCGATGTTCGGCTACATCGGCCTGGTCAGCGCCACGATCGCCATCGCGGGCCTGTCCGTGACCGTGTGGGCGCACCACATGTACGTCACCGGCGGTGTGCTGTTGCCGTTCTTCTCGTTCATGACGTTCCTCATCGCGGTACCGACCGGTGTGAAGTTCTTCAACTGGATCGGCACGATGTGGAAGGGATCGTTGTCCTTCGAGACACCGATGCTCTGGGCCGTCGGCTTCCTGATCACCTTCACCTTCGGTGGTCTGACCGGCGTCATCCTGGCCTCGCCGCCGATGGACTTCCACGTCTCGGACTCGTACTTCGTCGTCGCGCACTTCCACTACGTCATCTTCGGCACCGTGGTCTTCGCGATGTTCTCCGGATTCCACTTCTGGTGGCCGAAGTTCACCGGCAAGATGCTGGACGAGCGGCTCGGCAAGATCACGTTCTGGACGCTGTTCGTGGGCTTCCACGGCACGTTCCTGGTGCAGCACTGGCTCGGCGCGGAGGGTATGCCGCGTCGTTACGCGGACTACCTCGCCGCCGACGGCTTCACCCTGCTGAACACGATCTCGACGATCTCCTCGTTCCTCCTCGGACTGTCGATGCTGCCGTTCTTCTACAACGTGTGGAAGACCGCCAAGTACGGCAAGAAGGTCGAGGTCGACGACCCGTGGGGCTACGGCCGTTCGCTGGAGTGGGCGACCTCCTGCCCGCCGCCGCGGCACAACTTCCTCACGCTGCCGCGGATCCGCTCCGAATCCCCGGCGTTCGATCTGCACCACCCGGAGATCTCGGCGCTCGAACAGCTGGAGCACCACTCCGAGGGTGAGAAGGCCCTCGCTGGTGGCAAGGAGGCCGGCAAGTGAAGATCCAGGGCAAGATGTTCCTCTGGCTGAGCGTCTTCATCCTCGCCATGGCAATCACCTATGGCGTGTGGTCGAAGGAGCCGGCCGGTACCACCGCGCTCGTCCTGGGCTTCGGTCTGAGCGTCATGATCGGCTTCTACCTGGCCTTCACGGCGCAGCGCGTCGACGCGATGGCTCAGGACAACAAGGAAGCCGATGTCGCGGACGAGGCCGGCGAGGTGGGGTTCTTCTCCCCGCACAGCTGGCAGCCGCTGTCACTGGCCATCGGTGGCTCCCTCGCCTTCCTGGGAATCATCTTCGGATGGTGGCTGCTCTACTTCTCGGTCCCGGTCATCATGATCGGCTTGTTCGGCTGGGTCTTCGAGTACTACCGCGGTGAGAACCGCACCCAGTGACACCGCTCCACCGGTGACACCGCTCCACCTGACGGGGGGCCCGCACTTCTCCTCCACGAGAAGTACGGGTCCCCCGTTTGCAGTCATCCGGCGCGCTGAAACTGATGAATCTTCTTAGCGTGGGTTCATGAACCTCACGCCGCGCCTCCGACCCGTAGCGAGCTGCACACTGCTGGTCGTGACCCTGGTTGCAGGGGCGACCGCCTGTGGTGGGCCCGATGGTCATCCGCTGTCCGCGCAGCCGTACGACGCGGCGGACGAGATCTCCTTCAACACCCCGGAGGGTGACAAGAAGGCTGATCCGGACAAGCCCCTCGAAGTCACCGTCACGGGTGACGACGGCCGGATCACGGACGTGACGGCCGTGGACGCGGCCGGACACCATCTCGCGGGTGAGCTCGCCGCCGACGGGAGCCGCTGGCACTCCACCGTCCCGCTCGCCGCGGGCACCCGATACACCGTCAAGGTCAGTGTCGAGGACGACGACGGCACCCCGGGTGCCCGTACGCTCGCTTTCGAGACGGCCCCGGCGAAGAAGTTCCTGAAGGTCGCCTTCGGCCCGCAGAAGGGCACCTACGGCGTCGGACAGCCCCTTACGGCGGTACTCAGCGCTCCGGTCAGGGGCAAGGCCGCCAGGGCCACCGTGGAACGCTCCCTGAAGGTCCGGTCCACGCCCTCCGTGCTGGGCTCCTGGTACTGGGTCGACGACAAGACCCTGCACTACCGCCCGCAGGAGTACTGGCCCGCCAGGGCCACCATCGAGGCCACCAGCACCATGGCGGGCATCAAGGTCACCAAGACGCTGTACGGGGCTCCCGCGAAGGCGTTGAAGATCACTACCGGCGACCGCATAGAGGCCATCACCGACGCCTCCGCGCACACCATGACGGTCAAGCGCAACGGACGAGTGATCAAGACCATTCCGGTGACCACCGGCAGGCCCGGCTTCGACACCCGCAACGGCGTCAAGGTCGTGCTGAGCAAGGAGTACTCCGTACGCATGCGCGGCGAGACGATCGGCATCGCGGAAGGCTCATCCGACTCGTACGACCTGCAGGTCTACTACGCGACCCGCGTCACCTGGAGCGGCGAATACGTGCACGCGGCCCCCTGGTCCGTCGGCTCACAGGGGCTCGCGAACGTCAGCCACGGCTGCACGGGCATGAGCACCAGCGAGGCCGCGTGGTTCTTCAACACCGTGCGCGAGGGGGACATCGTCAAGGTCGTCGGCAGCCAGGGCGCGACGATGACACCGTTCGACAACGGCTACGGCGACTGGAACCTGTCCTGGGCCAACTGGCAGAAGGGCAGCGCCCTGCAGAACAACACCACGCCGGACCGCTCGGACACGATCCAGGCGGCGCGCCTGCGCCCCGAGGTCTGACCGGCCAGGGGAGTGCGCTGCCCCTCGGTGGGACATGAAGAGCCGCGGATGCCGCCGCGGCGGCATCCGGGTCGGTCAGGTGTTTGCGCAGAGCCTGTTGCGCAGCAGAGCGGCCAGGGCGTCCGCGAACTCGACCGGCTCGACCGGAAGGGTCACCGCGGCGTCCGCGCGGCTCCAGGTGGCCAGCCAGGCGTCCTGAGGGCGCCCCATCAGCAGGAGCACCGGCGGACAGCGGAAGACCTCGTCCTTGATCTGCCGGCAGACGCCCATGCCGCCCGCCGGGGCCGTCTCGCCGTCCAGCACGCACGCGTCGATGCCACCGTTCTCCAGAGCGGTCAGGACGGCGGGCAGGGTGGCGCACTCCACGAACTCCAGCGGTGGCACGTCCGCCGCAGGCCTCCGACCGGCGGCCAGCCTCACCTGCTCACGGGTGTTGGCGTCGTCGCTGTAGACCAGGACCGTGGCGGTCGGCTGCATTGTTCCTCCGTGACATCTGTGTCTTCGGGGCTCTCGGGGCATGAACCGATGCGCGGATCGTACTCCGACGGACAGCCTGTCAGCACCGGTAATGACGCCGATTCGATGGGCCGTTCGGGGAGGACACACCCTGCTGACACACCGAACGGCACCCCCCGGAGTGAGGGCGGGATAAGCGACCGACATAATGTCGGTCGTGGCGACAGCAACGACAGTAGAAACCGGGCACGCGCACCCGTCGGTCAATCGACCGAACCTCACCAGCGTCGGAACCATCATCTGGTTGAGTTCCGAGCTGATGTTCTTCGCGGCCCTCTTCGCGATGTACTTCACCCTGCGATCGGTGATGGGACCCGACCACTGGAAGGAAATGGCTTCGGCCCTGAACTTCCCGTTCTCGGCGACGAACACCACGATCCTGGTGCTCTCCTCCCTCACCTGCCAGCTCGGCGTCTTCGCCGCGGAGCGGGGCGATGTGAAGAAGCTCCGTGCCTGGTTCGTGATCACTTTCGTGATGGGTGCGATCTTCATCGGAGGCCAGGTCCTCGAGTACACCGAGCTGGTGAAGAAGGACGGCCTCTCGCTGTCCTCCGACCCGTACGGCTCGGTGTTCTACCTGACCACCGGCTTCCACGGTCTGCATGTGACAGGCGGTCTCATCGCCTTCCTGCTCGTTCTGGGCAGGACATACGCAGCCAAGAGGTTCACCCACGAACAGGCGACCGCTGCCATCGTCGTGTCCTATTACTGGCACTTCGTCGATGTCGTGTGGATCGGCCTCTTCGCCACGATCTACATGATCAAGTAACCGGGCTCGAACCCGAACCACATCCAGCATCGACGCAGAAGATCCTGACACCGGGGTAATCCGTGAAAAAGCTCTCCGCACGACGACGCCATCCGTTGGCGGCGGTCGTCGTACTACTCCTCGCGCTGGCGGCCACTGGGGGGCTGTACGCCGCGTTTGCGCCCGCGAGTAAGGCGCAGGCCGACGACACCGCCCAGTCCCTCGCCATTGATGAGGGCAAGAAGCTGTACTCCGTCGGTTGCGCCAGCTGCCACGGAACCGGCGGTCAGGGCACCACCGACGGGCCGAGCCTGGTCGGCGTGGGCTCCGCCGCCGTCGACTTCCAGGTCGGCACCGGCCGTATGCCGGCGCAGCAGCCGGGTGCCCAGGTACCGAAGAAGAAGGTCATCTACACCCAGGCCGAGATCGACCAGCTCGCGGCGTACGTCGCGTCGCTCGGCGCCGGCCCGATCGTGCCGACCAAGGACCAGGTCAGCCCTGAGGGTGCGGACATCGCCAAGGGTGGCGAGCTGTTCCGTACCAACTGTGCGCAGTGCCACAACTTCACCGGCCAGGGCGGTGCGCTGTCGAAGGGCAAGTACGCGCCCAGCCTTGGGGGCGTGGAGCCGAAGCACGTGTACGAGGCCATGCAGACCGGCCCGCAGAGCATGCCGTCCTTCCCCGACACGACGATGCCCTCGCAGCAGAAGCGGGACATCATCGCGTACATCAAGACCGTGAACAGCGCCGAGTCCGAGAACCCTGGTGGCCTCGAGCTGGGCGGGCTCGGTCCGGTCAGCGAGGGTCTGTTCGCCTGGATCTTCGGTCTCGGCGCACTGATCGCAGTTGCCGTTTGGGTCGCGGCCCACACCGCTAAGGCCAAGAAGTCATGAGTAGCCAAGAGATTCCAGAAGAGAACCTGCCGACTGAGCAGGGCACCGCGCACACCGCGGTAGAGGTCGCGGACGACCCGTTCGCAGACCCGGGGCTGCCGGCCCACAGGCCGCGCATCCAGGACATCGACGAACGGGCCGCGAAGCGGTCGGAGCGCACGGTCGCGCTCCTGTTCCTGCTGTCCATGGTGGCGACGGTCGGCTTCATCGCCTCGTACGTCATCTTCCCGGTCGACAGGATCGTGTACATCTGGCCGTTCGGTCACGTGAGCGCGCTCAACTTCTCCCTGGGTCTGACCCTGGGCGTGGCCCTCTTCGCGATCGGAGCGGGCGCCGTCCACTGGGCGCGCACGCTGATGTCCGACGTGGAGGTGGCCGACGACCGCCACGCCATCTCGGCCGAGCCCGAGGTCAAGGCGAAGGTTCTCGCCGACTTCGCGGCCGGTGCCGAGGAGTCCGCGCTCGGCCGGCGCAAGCTGATCCGCAACACCATGTTCGGTGCGCTGGCCCTGGTGCCGCTCTCCGGTGTGATGCTGCTGCGCGACCTCGGTCCGCTGCCGGAGAAGAAGCTCCGCAACACCCTGTGGGCCAAGGGCAAGCAGCTCATCAACATGAACACGATGCTGCCGCTGCGTCCCGAGGACGTCGCCGTCGGTTCGCTGACCTTCGCCATGCCCGAGGGCCTGAACGAGGACGCGGAGGACTTCCAGAACCAGATCGCCAAGGCCGCGCTGATGATCATCCGTATCCAGCCGGAGAACATCAAGGACAAGCGCGAGCGCGAGTGGGCCCACGAGGGCATCGTGGCCTTCTCGAAGATCTGCACCCACGTCGGCTGCCCGATCAGCCTGTACGAGCAGCAGACGCACCACGTGCTCTGCCCGTGCCACCAGTCCACCTTCGACCTCTCCGACGGCGCCCGCGTCATCTTCGGTCCGGCCGGTCACGCCCTTCCGCAGCTGCGGATCGGTGTGAACGCCGAGGGCAACCTCGAAGCGCTCGGTGACTTCGAAGAGCCCGTCGGTCCTGCCTTCTGGGAGCGCGGATGAGTACTGTGACCGACACGAAGCGCAAGGCGCCCGCCGGTGAGCGGGTGGCCGACTGGGCGGACGGCCGGCTCGGGATCTACTCCCTGGCCAAGTCCAACATGCGCAAGATCTTCCCGGACCACTGGTCCTTCATGCTCGGTGAGATCGCCCTCTACAGCTTCATCATCATCATCCTCACGGGTGTGTATCTGACGCTGTTCTTCCACCCGAGCATGAACGAAGTCGTGTACCACGGCTCGTACGAGCCGATGCAGGGCATCCGGATGTCCGAGGCCTACGCCTCGACGCTGGACATCAGCTTCGACGTCCGCGGTGGTCTCCTGGTCCGCCAGATCCACCACTGGGCCGCGCTGATCTTCCTGGCCGGCATGTTCGTGCACATGATGCGCGTCTTCTTCACGGGTGCGTTCCGCAAGCCGCGTGAGATCAACTGGCTGTTCGGCTTCCTGCTGTTCGTGCTGGGTATGTTCACCGGCTTCACCGGCTACTCGCTCCCGGACGACCTGCTCTCCGGTACGGGTGTCCGCTTCACCCAGGGCGCGATCCTGTCGACGCCGATCGTCGGCACGTATCTCTCGATGTTCCTGTTCGGCGGAGAGTTCCCCGGTCACGACTTCGTCGGCCGGTTCTACTCGGTCCACATCCTGCTGCTGCCGGGCATCATGCTCGGCCTGCTGGTGGCGCACCTGATCCTGGTCTTCTACCACAAGCACACGCAGTTCGCGGGTCCCGGCCGGACGAACAAGAACGTCGTCGGCATGCCGCTGCTGCCGGTGTACATGGCGAAGGCCGGAGGCTTCTTCTTCCTGGTCTTCGGTATCATCGCCGTGATCGCGGGCATCGCCTCGATCAACCCGATCTGGGCCATCGGCCCGTACCGCCCGGACCAGGTGTCCACCGGCGCCCAGCCCGACTGGTACATGGGCTTCGCCGAGGGTCTGATCCGAGTGATGCCGGGCTGGGAGATCAACCTCTGGGGTCACACGCTCGTCCTGGGCGTGTTCATCCCGCTGATGCTCTTCGGACTGGTGCTCGCGATCATCGCGGTCTACCCGTTCGTCGAGTCCTGGATCACCGGGGACAAGCGCGAGCACCACATCCTGGACCGCCCGCGCAACGCCCCGACCCGGACGGCCTTCGGCGTCGCCTGGATCACCGAATACGTCATCGTCTTCATCGGCGGTGGCAACGACCTCTGGGCCACGCACTTCCACCTCTCGCTGAACGCCATCTCGTGGTTCGTCCGGATCTTCATCTTCGTGGGGCCGGTCCTCGCGTTCATCGTGACGAAGCGGATCTGCCTCGGCCTTCAGCGCCGGGACAAGGAGAAGGTGCTGCACGGACGCGAATCCGGCATCATCAAGCGCCTGCCGCACGGTGAGTTCGTCGAGATCCACGAGCCGCTCGGTCCCGAGCAGCTGCACACGCTCACCGCGCACGAGCAGTACAAGCCGGTCGAGATCGGCCCGACGGTCGACGAGAACGGTGTCGAGCGCAAGGTGCCCGCGATGCAGAAGCTGCGGGCCAAGCTCAGCAAGGGCTACTTCGGCGAGCACCACCAGATCGAAAAGCCCACCGTCGAGGAGTACAAGGAGATCACCAGCGGCCACGGCCACCACTGATCACCTGAACTGATCGCCACAGCGGGAGCCCCGTCCATTCGATGGACGGGGCTCTTCGCTGTCCGTGGGGCTCGATAGGGTGGGGTGCATCCCCTTTCGGCTGTGGACCCCAGGAGCGGACCATGAACGTTGTGACCCCGGTCGGCGGCGACAGCGTGGCGGCTCGTTCCTGGCCGGGCGTGCTGAACCCGCTGCTGCGTGGCGAGGACCTGACCGCCGACGACACTGCGTGGGCGATGGACAGCATCATGAGCGGCGAGGCGACCGACGTGCAGATCGCCGGTTTCGTCGTCGCCCTCCGGGCCAAGGGCGAGACCGTCGACGAGGTCACCGGACTCGTCCGCGCGATGTACGAGCACGCCACCACGATCCACGTGCCGGGCCGCACGGTCGACATCGTCGGCACCGGCGGCGACCTCGCCAAGACGGTCAACATCTCCACGATGTCCGCGATCGTCGTCGCAGGCACGGGCGCCAAGGTCGTCAAGCACGGCAACCGGGCCTCCTCCTCGGCCAGCGGCGCCTCCGACGTCCTGGAGAAGCTGGGCGTCAACCTGGAGCTGACCCCGCAGCGTGTCGTCGCGGTGGCGGAGGAAGCCGGCATCACCTTCTGCTTCGCCGTGAAGTTCCACCCCGCCCTGCGGTACGCGGCGAAGGCCCGCAAGGAGCTCGGCGCGCAGACCACGTTCAACATCCTCGGGCCGCTCACCAACCCGGCGCAGGTGCGCTCCCAGGCCGTCGGTGTCGCCGATCCGAAGATGGCTCCCATCGTCGCGGGCGTGCTCGCGGCGCGTGGCAACTCCGCGCTCGTCTTCCGCGGCGACGACGGTCTGGACGAGCTGACGACCACGGCGACCTCCCGCGTCTGGGTGGTCCGCGACGGAGAGGTGCGCGAGGAGGCGTTCGACCCCCGCGACGTCGGTCTGCAGCTGGTCCCCGTCGAGGCGCTGCGGGGCGCCGACGCGTCGTACAACGCCGAGGTGGCCCGCCGACTGCTGGCCGGCGAGACCGGTCCGGTACGCGAAGCGGTGCTGCTCAACTCGGCGGCGGCGCTGGTGGCGCTGGACCCGGGCGAGGGCACGCTGAACGAGCAGCTCGCCGCCGGAATGGCGAAGGCCGCCGAATCCATCGACTCGGGTGCGGCGCGGGCGGCGCTGGAGCGCTGGGTGGCGGTCAGCAACACCTGACCGTACGGAAATGTGGCACAGGGCGCAGTCCAGATCTTGGACCGCGCCTTGCACGTCGGCGCACGTATGGCAGGATGCTCGTCAGGTCATGAGTGACAGCGACTACGGCCCCGGCCCGCTGTCCGGCAACCCTCCGTCCGTGGCGGGGTGCCCCGGGTGAAGACCAGGCCGCAGGCAGCGAGGTCTGCGGCAAGCGCGGACCCCTCGACATCTCTGAATGTCACATCCCTGGGGTCCTGGTCCTCAAGGAGCCTCTTGTGAGCAAGCGAATGCGATAGGGCCCAAGGCCCTTCTCCGCGCACCCTTTTCTTCTTCCTGCGCTGCCGCGTGTCCGCCGGCGCAGTGAATTCGCCTGCCTGTTACGGGAGTTCGCCATGTCTGTCTGTACCGCTGCCGCCGATCAGTCCATTTGTACACCGCTGCCCGTTCTGGGGCGGGATGTGACCGTTCCTCTGGTGACCGGTGGTGAAGTCACGTACGCCGCCCTCGACTACGCGGCCAGCGCCCCGGCCCTGCAGCGCGTGTGGGACGACGTCGCCGCGTACGCCCCGTACTACGGCAGCGTCCACCGCGGCGCCGGCTACCTCTCGCAGCTTTCCACGGACCTCTTCGAGAACAGCCGCAGGACCGTCGCGGAGTTCCTCGGCTGCCGCCCCGAGGGAGACCAGGTGATCTTCACCCGGTCGACGACCGACTCGCTGAACCTGCTCGCCGCGGTGATCCCCGCCGACTGCCAGGTCTTCGTGTTCGAGACCGAGCACCACGCCTCGCTGCTGCCCTGGCGCGACGCCCGCGTCACCTACCTCAACGCCCCGCGCACCCCGGCCGAGGCCGTCGAGACGCTGGAGCGGGCGCTCGCCGACCGCGACCTTTCCCCAAACTCTCAACTCCGTTCGAGCAAGGGAGGCCCCCTGGGTCCGGCGCTGGTCTGCGTCACCGGCGCATCCAATGTCACCGGTGAGCTGTGGCCGGTGAAGGAGCTGGCCGCCGCCGCCCACGCGCACGGCGCGCGGATCGTGCTCGACGCCGCGCAACTCGCCCCGCACCACCCGGTGGACATCGCCGGGCTCGACGTCGACTGGGTCGCCTTCTCCGGACACAAGCTGTACGCGCCGTTCGGCTCCGGTGTCCTCGCGGGCCGCGCCGACTGGCTGCAGGACGCCGAGCCGTACCTCGCCGGTGGCGGCGCCTCGCGGAAGGTCGCCCGGCGCACCGACGGCGGAGTGGACGTCGAGTGGCACTCGACCGCCGCCCGCCACGAGGCCGGTTCGCCCAACGTCATCGGCGTCCACTCCATCGCTTCCGCCTGCAGGGCGCTCACCGAGGCCGGCTTCGACCGGCTCGTCGCCCGTGAGCAGCAGCTCGTCACCCGGGTCCGCGAAGGCCTCGCCGAGGTCCCCCAGGTCAAGGTGCTGTCGCTGTTCGGCGACGACGCCCCGCGGGTCGGCGTCATCTCCTTCGTGGTGGCGGGCTGGAACAGCTCGCACTTCGCCGCGGCGCTCTCCGCCGAATACGGCATCGGGGTACGCGACGGACTGTTCTGCGCCCACCCGCTGGTCCGCACCCTGCTGGGCAGCGGCCCGCAGGACCCGGGCGAGTGCGGTGCGCCGGAGGCCGAGCCGGGCGAGCTCCCCCGGTCTCGAACGGACTCGACCGGGGGGACCCCCTTGCTGAACGCGATCCGGGTCAGTTTCGGCGCCGGTACGCCGGACGAGCACATCGAGCGCTTCGTCCGCGCGGTCAAGGAGCTGGTGAGCAAGGGTGCCCGGTGGGCGTATCGCACCGAGGGCGGCCGCTGTGTCCCGGACCGGGGCGCAGCGCAGATCTGACGGGCCCGTCGGACTTCGGCCGGGGACGGGCAGTGCCGCCCGTCCCCGGCCGAAGTCCGACGCGAACCTACGCGTCGAGACCGATGGCGAAGGCCGCCTCCAGGTCGTGCTGCGAGTACGTACGGAACGCGACATGGGTGTCGGTGCCCTCGACACCCGGGATCTTGCTGATCCGGCCGGGGATGACGTCCGCGAGGTCGTCGTGCCTGGCCACCCGGACCATGGCGATCAGGTCGTACGTACCGGTGACCGAGAAGACCTCGCTGACATTGTCCAGCGCGGCGATGGCCTCGGCGATCTCCGGAATCCGGTCCACGCTGGTTTTGATGAGCACGATCGCGGTGATCACGGCTGGCTTTCTCCCTCGGTGGCCGTGGCTGGAGCCTTCACTCTAGCCCCACCGCGATAGCGTCCCCAGGCGTAGAGGAAGCCGCAGACGAAGCCGACCACATGGGCGAGATACGCCACCCCGGGACCGCTGCCCGCGCCCTGCGCCGCCATCCACTGCAGCACGAACCAGAAGATCAGCACGATCCAGGCGGGAAAGCGCAGCGGAAGGAAGAACAGGAACGGGAAGAGGCTGGTCACACGCGCCCTGGGGAACAGGTAGAGGAACGCCCCGAGCACCGCGGAGATCGCTCCTGATGCGCCGACGAGGGTCTGGTCGGAGTTCGCGTGCGCCGTCGCGTACGCCAGCAGGGCGAGATAGCCGCAGCCGAGGTAGAAGAAGGCAAATTCGGCACGGCCCATCCGCTCCTCGGCCATCGCCCCGAACACGTACAGGAAGAGCATGTTGCCGAGCAGATGAAGCCAGCTGCCGTGCACGAACAGCGCGGTCAGCGGGGTGAGCAGGGCCTGTGCGGAGCCCGCCCACAGCTCGCTCGGGATCACCCCCCAGCGCTCGAAGTACCCGGCCTGGGCGGCGAGCAGGGTGTCGGCGGTGCCGTAGGTGGAGTTGAAGCCGGAGAGCGGGCTGATCAGGAAGACGGCGCAGCACAGGGCGATGAGGGCATACGTCACCTGCGCACCGGCCGCCGTGGCGGCGTGCAGGAGCCTGCCGGTCACTCCGTCTCTCGCGGCCCGCCGATCGATCATGCACAGAGCATGACGCAAGGTGACGGAACGGGACAGACCGCCTCGCCGTGTCTATGGGTATGCGCAAGGCCGTAGGGTTACAGCAGGACATCCGCAGTTCGACGGCGCACCGCGAGATCCTGTGCGGGAAGCAGCACGACGCTCGACGAAAGAGGACGCAACGATGACGACGGTTCCCCAGCCGACCGACGGGACCCGCTGGCGCTGCACGCTCTGCGGAAATCTCACCCGCTTCGACGTGACCCGCACCTCCAAGGTCGTCGAATACGTCCATCTCGACCTGGCCGGTGAGTCGACCGTCGAGGAACGCGAGGTGGTCAGTGAGACCATCGAGTCGGTCCGCTGCCGCTGGTGCAACGCGGTGGACCAGATCGAACTAGTCGACAGACCGGGTGCCGACTCCTGACGGGGCCGTGCGGACAGACATTTTTGGGGTGACGGATCGTGGAGCAGCCCGATAGCGGCGCCGAGCCGGCCGATGGAGCCGGCGACGCCGTCGAGGCGCTCGACCGCCCGCTGCCCGAAGGTGTACGGCGGCGCGTCGTCGCGCTGGTCTCGGACGCGTTCGGCGGCCTGACCGTCACCGAACTCCCGGCCCAGCTCAGGCAGTACGCCCGCTTCACCCCGACCCGGCGCGCCAAGTTCGCCGGGAACGCGATGGCGGCCGCCCTGGAGAGCGCCCCCCTGTTCCGACAGCGCATCGGCGAACGGCTCCGGGAATCCCAGTCGGAGCTGGCCGCTGCCGTGGAGGCCGGGTCGCCGCCCGCCGCCGCCGATCCCGTCGATGTGGCCGCGGCCGCCTATGTGCTGCGCCCGGTCGGCTGGGTGAAACTGGTCGCCGCCGCCGGCGAGGAGGTCCAGCGCGCCGACGCCGAGCGGGCCGACGAGGAGGGCCGGCGCGAGCTGGAACGGCTGCGCGAGGAGCTCGCCCAGGCCCGGACCCAGACGAGGAGCGAGACCGAACGGCTCCGCGCCGAACTCGACGCGGCCCGCAAGGAAGCCGATTCGCTGCAGCGCAAACTCCGGTCCGCCCTCAACGAGGTCAAGCGCGGCGAGGCCGCGGTGCGCCGGGGCAAGGCCGAGGCCGACGCCCTGCGGGCCGAGGCGGCCGCCCGGACCTCCGCCGCCGAGAGCGAGACCCGGCGGCTGCGGGCCCGGCTCGGCGAGGCGGAGGCGTCCGTCGAGGCGAGCCGCAGAGCCTCCAGGGAGGGGCGTTCGGTCGAGGACATGCGGCTGCGGCTGCTCCTCGACACGGTGCTCGACGCGGCCCGGGGGCTGCGCCGCGAACTGGCCCTGCCGCCCTCCTCGATCCGCCCCGCGGACAGCGTCGACGCGGTCGAGCCCGGCGCGATGTCGCCCAAGGACATTGCCACCAGGGCTCTTTCGGAGACCGATCCGGCCCTGCTCGACCAGTTGCTCGCGCTGCCGCAGGCGCATCTGATCGTGGACGGCTACAACGTCACCAAGACCGGCTATCCGCAGCTGCCGCTGGAGAAGCAGCGGCTGCGGCTGCTGGGCGGCCTCGCGGTGCTCGCCGCGCAGTCGGGCGCCGAGATGACCTGTGTCTTCGACGGGGCCGAACTGGCCGCCCCGGTGCTGCTCGCACCTCCGCGCGGGGTGCGCGTGCTGTTCAGCAAGCCGGGCGTGACCGCCGACGAACTCATCCGCCAGCTCGCCCGCGCCGAACCGCCGGGCAGGCCCGTCGTGGTGGTCTCCACCGACCGTGAAGTGGCGGACGGCGTGGCGAAGGCAGGGGCCAGGCCCGTTGCGTCCGTCTTGCTCCTGAAGCGGCTTTCGCGCGTCTGACGCGCCTTGTGGCCACTTGTCGGAAATCAGGGAACGTACCGTCAAGTCGCTGCTACGCCCTGTGTGATGAGAGTAAAGAAGTACCTGTTGTGGCGAGATTTTTCTTGTGAGGATTTGAACTGATCACAAGATGGTCACTAGGGTCGGGCTTCGAACCTTCGCACGGTTGATCACCCATCCGGGGTGGCAGCGAAGGAACCGCCGAGTCCGTGACGTGCACGGAGCCGGGGATTCATCCCCCACAGCCCGGTAGGCGGCTCTGAGGAAGAAGGAGCTCGCCTTCGTGGCGTCCCACCGTCGTCCCAAGCAGCCGAGCCGCGCCCGTGTGACCGTGCTCACCGCGACCGCCGCCGCGGCTGTGGCCCTGACCTCTCAGGCCGCCCACGCCGACCCCAAGCCGACCAAGAGTGAGGTCAAGGCGAAGGTCGACAAGCTCTACCACGAGGCGGAGAAGGCCTCCGAGAAGTACAACGGGGCCAAGGAGCAGCAGCAGAAGCTCGAAAAGCAGGTCGGCGCGCTGCAGGACAAGGTGGCCCGCGGTCAGCAGGAGCTCAACACGCTCCGCAGCGGCCTCGGTTCGCTCGCCGCCGCGCAGTACCGCTCCGGCGGCATCGACCCGTCCGTGCAGCTCTTCCTCGCCTCGGACCCGGACACCTTCCTCGACGAGGCCTCGGCCCTCGACCAGTTGACGGCCAAGCAGACCCAGTCGCTGGAGAAGATCCAGGAGAAGCAGCGGGCCCTCGCGCAGCAGCGCAAGGAGGCCCAGGACAAGCTGAGCGACCTCGCGGACGTCCGCAAGGTGCTCGGCGAGAACAAGAAGAAGTACCAGGGCAAGCTTGCCGACGCGCAGCGCCTGCTCAACACCCTGACCGCCGCCGAGCGCGAGAAGATGGCCCAGGCCGACCAGCGCGCCAGCCGCGCCGCGAGCGACCGGGTCAACCTGGGCAACGAGGTCCCCGCCTCCGCCCGCGGCGCCGCCGCCCTGAATGCCGCCGCGGGCAAGGTGGGCACGCCGTACTTCCGCGGCGGCACCGGCCCCAATTCCTTCGACTGCTCCGGGCTGACCCAGTGGGCCTACGCCCAGGCCGGTGTCCACATCAGCCGCGTCACGTACACCCAGGTCAACGACGGCGTGCAAATAGGCCGCAGCGCCCTCAAGCCGGGCGACCTCGTCTTCTTCAACAGCACGTCGCACGTGGCTCTGTACGCGGGCAACAACACCGTGCTGCACGCCCCGTACCCGGGCGCCTATGTCCGCTACGAGTCGATGAACACGATCGGCAGCTTCCAGTTCGGCGTGCGCGTCGGCTGACGCCGCCCGAACGGGCGAATTCCCACGCCCCCGCAAGACGGCCCGCCCCGCCGGAGACCACAGGTCACCGGCGGGGCGCCGTCGTATCCGGCCTGCACCCATCCGGCACGGTCGTTCGTGCGCTCCGTAGTCGTCCGACTACTGTCTGCCTGCTGTGCGGCTCCCGTCCGTCGGTCCGCCCGTCCCGGGCGGCAGGGGGCCGCGTACGTCTGCGTACAGCGGAAGGGAGTGCGGCGTCCTGTGGTGTCCCATCGCCGTTCCACACAGTCCGGCGTCAACCGGAGCGTCCGGGTCACAGTCCTGTCCGCGGCTGCGGCGACCGCCGCCACGCTCGGGGCGGCAGCCGCGCACGCCGACCCGAAGGACACGTCCCGGACCGCCAGGGCCGAGATCGACCGGCTGTACAGCGAGGCCGAGCACGCCACCGAGCAGTACAACAAGGCGGGGGAGAACGCCGACCGGCTGCGCGGCGAGCTGAACCGGGCCCAGGAACGCTTGGCCCGCGGTCAGGAACAAATCAACCGGATGCGCATGGCGCTCGGTTCGGCCGCCGCCGCGCAGTACCGATCCGGTGGCATCGACCCGTCGCTCGCCCTGCTGCTCTCCGCCGATCCGGACAGCTACCTCGACCGGGTAGCCACCCTGGACCGGCTGAACGCCCGTCAGGCCACCGCCCTGCACGAACTCCAGCACGCCCGGCGCGGCCTCGCGCAGGTCCGCGCGGAGGCTGCCCGCTCGCTTGCCGGCCTGGAGCGCAACAAGGCAGCCGCCACCCGGCACAAACGGACCGTCGAGGGCAAGCTCCGGCAGGCCCGGCAGCTGCTGGGCGCGCTGCCCGCCGCGGACCGGGCGGCTTTCGATCGCGCCTCGCGCTCCGGCCGCGACGCCTCGTTCTCCGCCCCGGCCGATCTGCCGGCCGGGTCGTCCCGGGCGGCGGCCGCCGTCATGGCCGTCCGCCGGGCCGTCGGACTCCCGTACATCTGGGGCGCCAACGGACCCGCCGGATTCGACTGCTCCGGGCTGATGCAGTGGGCGTACGCCCAGGCCGGTGTCGGCCTGCCACGCACCTCGCAGGCGCAGCGGTACGCCGGCCACATGGTGCCGCTCTCCGAGGCCCGCCCCGGCGATCTGGTCGCCTACCGCTCGGACGCCAGTCATATCGGGATGTACGTGGGCAACGGGCAGGTGATCCACGCCCCGCACCCGGGTGCTCCGGTCCGCTACGACCCGGTCGGCATGATGCCGGTCTCCTCGGTGACCCGCGTCTGAGAGCCTGTCGGGGGACCTTCGATCGGAGAGCGTGCGTGCCAGGGCGTGGCCGCCCGATCAGAGGTCACCCGACAGGCTCTGACCCGTACCCTCGGTCACGTGGCTGATCAGGGGCGCACCGCAGGGCGGGGGCATGACGGACGGCGGCGCGCGGCGGGCGCGGCGCTCGCCGGACTGCTGCTCGCGTCCGCCTGCACGGCCCCCGCCCCCGCCACCCCCGACCCCACCGTCCGGGCGATCGGCGCCACCCTGGACCGCCGCGCCGCCGCCGTCCTGGACCACGACCCGGACGGCTTCCTCGCCGCACTCGCCCCCGGGGCCACCGGGCTGCGGACGGCCCAGCGCCGCGAGCTGGACCACCTCGCCGACGTGCCGCTGAGCTCATGGGCGTACAAGGTGACGGACGTGCGCAGGCGCGGAGCCGACCGGGCCACCGCCGACGTCGAGTTGCGCTACCGGATCGCGGGCTACGACAGCGCTCCGGTCACCGCGGACCGGGTGCTCGACCTGGAGCGGGACCCGGCGGACGGCCGCTGGTACATCACCGGGGACCGGGCCGGCCGGGACGGCGGCCTGCAGTTGTGGCAGCAGGGCGACGTCCAGGTCGTACGGGGCAGGCGAAGTCTCGTCCTCGGTGTGGGGCGGACAACGGCGGAGCTCCGCGAGATCGCGGGCACCGCGGACCGTGCGGTGCCCGCCGTCTCCGCCGCCTGGCCGGAGCGCTGGGCCGGCCGCGTGGTGGTCCTCGTACCGGAGACGATCGACGACATGGCCGGGCTGCTGGGGTCACCGGCGGCGAACTACCGGGGCATAGCGGCCGTCACCACCGGCGAGAGTGGCGGACGGGCGCCCGCGGACCGGGTGATCGTCAACCCTCAGGCGTACGCGACGCTCGGCACGTTCGGGCAGCGGATCGTCCTCACCCACGAGACCGCCCATGTGGCCACCCGCGCCCGCACCACCGCGTCCACCCCGACCTGGCTCTCCGAGGGCTTCGCCGACTGGGCGGCCTACCGTGCCGAGCACCGGACCGCTGAGCAGGCCGCGCCCGAACTGGCCGACGCGGTCCGGCGCGGTGAGCTGCCCGCCGAACTGCCCGCCGACGAGGAGTTCGGGTTCGCGGGAGACTCCGGGCGCCTCGCGAGGGCGTACGAGGGCGGCTGGCTGGCCTGCGCACTCATCGCCGACCACTGGGGCGAGAAGAAGCTCTTCGCCTTCTACCGGGCCGTCGGGGGGCACTCAGGACGGGACGGAGCGGTGGAGCAGGCGATGCGGGACGTGCTCGGCACGACGCCGCAGGAGTTCACGGCGCGCTGGCGGGAGTATCTGCGGTCCCGTCTCGGCTGACCCGCCCCGCCGCAGCGGCCGACCGGACCGGCAGCCGGTGCCGGTCCCGGCGGACCGGCGCGGGCACCGTCTCCTTCCACAGTCGCCGGGACGCGACCAGGGTCGCCGCGACCAGCAGACCGTTGCGCACGAACATCAGCGTCACGCCCTGCGCGTCGCTGGTCACCACGTGGATGAACCCGAGCGGGAACTCCAGCTGGGTCACGCCCGTCGCGACCAGCACCAGAACGGCCGGCAGCCCCATGCGGCTGGACCGGAAGACAAGACAGACCGCCGCGAGACCGACCAGCCACAGCATGTACTGGGGGCTGATCACCCGGCTCGTGGTCGTGAACAGCAGCACCGCCGTGAACGCCGTATCGGCCGGCGTGCTCACCCCGAAGTCACGGGCCAGCAGCCGCCACACCACCAGCCAGCCGAACGCGACGATGCTCAGCCCCAGCGCCAGCGTGCTCACCAGCGGCACATGCGGCCCCAGGAACTCCAGCGACCCGTAGTTCAGCTCCACCCGGCCCTGCCAGCCGAACTGCCGCGCCACATGGAAGACCAGCGCCCCCAGCGACTCGACCTCGGTCCCGCGGTCGCGCTGGAACCCGAGAAAGGCCAGCGCTCCCGGCAACGCGGCCGTGCACACCACCAGCAGCCCGGCCGCCGTCACCACCGCCGCCGTCCATGAGCGGCGGGTCGGCTCCCCGCGCGCGGTCCCGGCCAGCAGCAGCACCGGCCACACCTTCAGCAGCGCGCCGAAGGCGGCCAGCGCCCCCAGCACCCGCGGATGCCGTACCCCCGCCAGCAGCGCCGCCACCGCGACCGCCGTCACCATCACGTCGTACCGCGCGTACGCGGTCGTGCCGAGCAGGGGCACCCCCGCCACCCACACCCAGCCGCCCGCGGTCCGCCTGCCGGTACGGCGGCCCGCGTACAGCAGCAGGCCGAGCACCAGCGCGTCGCAGAGGCAGGCGAGGACGAAGAAGGCCGAGGCGTAGTCCAGGAACGGCAGCAGGGCGGGGGAGAGGATGGCGAGCGCGGCGACGGGCGGGTACTGCCAGGTGACATCGTCCAGCGGATACGTCCCGGACTTCAGCACCTCGGACCAGCCGTGGTAGATCACCGAGACGTCGCTCGTCACGTCCGGGCCCGGCAACGTGACGACCTTGAAGACGCAGAGCAGCAACACGGCCCTGGTGAGCGCCCACACTGCGACGGGTGCGAGAAATCTGCCGGTGCCGCCTGCTGCTGTCATGCCCGTGCCCATCCCCTTCGCCAGTGGCTCCGAGCCATGATGCACGGCCTGACCGTGGGCGAGCCATCAAGCCGGGCTGTTCGGTACTGTCGGCGGCGATGGACAAGACCCTGATCGTGACCAACGACTTTCCGCCCCGGCCCGGCGGTATCCAGGCATTCCTGCACAATATGGCACTTCGCCTGGACCCCGGCCGGCTCGTCGTCTACGCCTCCACCTGGAAGCGGAGCCCCGAGGGTGTCGCGGCCACCGCCGCCTTCGACGCCGAGCAGCCGTTCACCGTCGTCCGTGACCCTACGACGATGCTGCTGCCGACCCCGCGGGTGACCCGGCGCGCGGTCCAGCTGCTGCGCGAACACGACTGCACCTCCGTCTGGTTCGGGGCCGCGGCCCCCCTCGGGCTGATGGCACCGGCACTGCGGAGAGCGGGTGCCCGGCGACTGGTCGCCACCACCCACGGGCACGAGGCCGGCTGGGCCCAACTTCCCGCGTCTCGCCAGCTGTTGCGCCGGATAGGCGAGGGCACGGACGCGATCACGTACCTCGGCGAGTACACCCGCTCCCGGATCGCCGGCGCGCTCACCCCCGAGGCCGCCGGCCGCATGGTCCAACTGCCGCCCGGCGTCGACGAGAAGACCTTCCACCCGGACTCGGGCGGGGACCGGATCCGGGCCCGGCTCGGACTCGCGGACCGGCCCGTCGTCGTCTGTGTGTCGCGGCTGGTGCCCCGCAAGGGCCAGGACACCCTGATCCTCGCGATGCCCGCGATTCTGGCGCGGGAGCCGGACGCCGTCCTGCTGATCGTCGGCGGCGGACCGTACGCCAAGGAGCTGGAGAAGCTGGCCGCGGAGACCGGCGTCACCGACTCGGTGCGGTTCACCGGACCGGTGCCCTGGGAGGAGCTGCCCGCCCACTTCGGCGCGGGCGACGTCTTCGCGATGCCGTGCCGCACCCGTCGCGGCGGCCTCGACGTCGAGGGGCTCGGCATCGTCTACCTGGAGGCGTCCGCCACCGGACTGCCGGTGGTGGCGGGCGACTCGGGCGGCGCCCCCGACGCCGTCCTCGACGGCGAGACCGGCTGGGTGGTGCGGGGCGGCTCCGTCGAGGAGACCGCCGACCGCGTCGCCACCCTGCTCGGCGACCCCGAACTGTGCCGGCGGATGGGGGAGCGGGGCCGGGCCTGGGTCGAGGAGAAGTGGCGCTGGGACCTGCTCGCGGAGCATCTCAAGGCGCTGCTCTGAAGAAAGGCGCTGCTCTGAAGATACGGGGAGGGGCCCGCACGACCAGTCGCGCGGGCCCCTCCCCCTACACCTGCAACCGCGGGATCAGCCGTGGTAGATCGACTCCACCTCGTCCGCGAAGTCCTTCGCCACCACATTCCGCTTCAGCTTCAGCGAGGGCGTGATGTGGCCGGCCTCCTCGGTGAACTGCGAGGCCAGGATGCGGAACTTGCGTACCGACTCCGCCTTGGACACCGCCGCGTTGCCGTCGTCCACCGCCCGCTGCACCTCGGCCAGCAGCTCCGGGTCCTCGCGCAGCGACACCGCCGTCGAGCCGGCCGGCTTGCCGTGCTCCTCTGCCCAGCGGCCCAGGAACTCCTCGTCCAGGGTGATCAGCGCACCGACGAACGGCCGCCCGTCGCCGACCACCATGCACTCCGCGACCAGGGCATGCCCGCGGATCCGGTCCTCGATCACGGCGGGAGCGACGTTCTTGCCGCCCGCCGTGACGATGATCTCCTTCTTGCGGCCGGTGATCGTCAGATAGCCGTCCTCGTCGAGGATGCCGATGTCGCCCGTGTGGAACCAGCCGTCGGCCAGCGCGTCGGCCGTCGCCGCCTCGTTGTTCCAGTAGCTCGCGAACAGGTGCTCGCCGTGCAGCAGCACCTCGCCGTCGTCGGCGATCCGGACGACCGAGCCGGGCAGCGGCTGGCCGACCGTACCGATCTTCTGCCGGTCCCACGGGTTGAACGCGGTGGCCGCGCACGTCTCCGTGAGACCGTAGCCCTCCAGCACCGTGAAGCCGATGCCGCGGTAGAAGTGCCCGAGCCGCTCGCCCAGCGGCGCACCGCCCGAGATCGCGTACTCGCCGCGGCCGCCGAGCACGGCGCGCAGCTTGCTGTAGATCAGCCGGTCGAAGACCCTGTGCTTGAACTTCAGGCCGATGGACGGACCCTGAGGGGTGCCGAGCGCACGGCTGTAGGCGATCGCGACGTTCGCGGCCCTGTCGAAGATCTTGCCCTTGCCGTCGGCCTGCGCCTTGGCACGCGCCGAGTTGTAGACCTTCTCGAAGACCCGCGGCACACCGAGGATGAGCGTCGGCCGGAACGCGGCCAGCTCATCGGTGAGGTTCTTGATGTCCGGTACGCAGCCGAGCCGGATCGGGGCCATCACCGCGGCCACCTCGACCAGTCGGCCGAAGACATGGGCAGCGGGCAGGAAGAGCAGTACGGAGCACTCGCCGGTACGGAAGAGGGGCTTCAGCCGCTCCACCACGTTGCCGCACTCGGCGAAGAAGCTGCGGTGCGTGAGTACACAGCCCTTGGGGCGGCCGGTGGTGCCCGAGGTGTAGACGATGGTGGCCGGGTCGTCGGCCTTGGCGCCGGCGCTGCGCAGGTCGACGGTCTCGTCCGAGACCTCCGCACCCGACGCGGTCAGCTCGTCGACCGCGCCCTTGTCGATCTGCCACACGTTGCGCAGCTCCGGCAGCCGGTCGCGCATGGCGGCGACGGACTCGGCATGCCCGTCGCTCTCCACGATCACCGCGACCGCGCCGGAGTCGCCGAGGATCCACTGGACCTGCTCGGCGGAGCTGGTCTCGTACACCGGGACGGTGACCGCGCCCGCGCTCCAGATCGCGAAGTCCAGCTGCACCCACTCGTAGCGGGTACGGGACATCAGACCGATCCGGTCGCCGGGCTGCACACCCGCGGCGATCAGGCCCTTGGCGGCGGCTCCGACCTCGGCCAGGAACTGGGTGGCGGTGACATCGGTCCACACGCCCGCCACCTTGCGGCTCATCACCGCTGCATCGGGATGCTGAGCGGCATTGCGGCGGATGAGATCCGTCAGGTTGCCGTCCGAGGGGACCTCGTACAGGGCCGGAAGGCTGAACTCGCGCAAGACTGCTGCTCCTCATCGGGCTCCGGTGCCACGGCTCTGTGTGACGCACCGGCTGCGGTCCAAGACTGGCAGGGTGCTCAGCGAGGTGAGCACGACTGGACTGCCCGGACGTTACCCACCAGTACTCGATTCCGGATAGGGGGTTCCGGCCAGATGTCTTATGCGTCACACATATCGGTGATCCTCGCGCGCACAGTAGTGCACCCAGCTGACAAGCATGAAGTATTCGCAGGTCCGGCGGGCTCTACCCAGGCCGTCGGTGACGCCCTTAGGGTGATCGCCATGCCAGCCGGAGCGAACAGCCGCGAGGGTGCCACCGCACGCCGTACCCGGATCCACGTGGTCAGTGACGTGCACGGGAACACCGAAGCCCTGGCCCGGGCCGGGGACGGCGCCGACGCCCTCGTCTGCCTGGGTGACCTGGTGCTCTTCCTCGACTACGCCGACCACTCGCGCGGCATCTTCCCCGAACTCTTCGGCGTGGAGAACGCCGACCGGATCGTCGAGCTGCGCACCGCCCGCCGCTACGAGGAGGCCCGTGACTTCGGCCGCGCTCTCTGGGCGGGCCTGGACCGCGACGCCGCCATCGTCGGTGCGGTGCGCCATCAGTATGCCGAGATGTTCGCGGCCTTCCCCACGCCGACGTACGCCACGTACGGCAATGTCGACATCCCCGACCTCTGGCCCGAATACGCCCGCCCCGGCACCACCGTCCTGGACGGCGAACGCGCCGAGATCGGCGACCGCGTCTTCGGCTTCGTCGGCGGCGGGCTCCGAACCCCGATGCGCACCCCGTACGAGATCAGCGACGAGGAGTACGCCGCCAAGATCGAGGCGGTCGGCGAGGTGGACGTCCTGTGCACGCACATCCCGCCCGACGTACCGGAACTGACCTACGACACCGTGGCGCGCCGGTTCGAGCGCGGCAGCAGGGCGCTCCTCGACGCGATCCGCCGGACCCGCCCCCGGTACGCCGTCTTCGGCCATGTCCACCAGCCGCTGGTCCGCCGGATGCGGATCGGCGCCACCGAATGCGTCAACGTCGGTCACTTCGCCTCGACCGGCCGGCCCTGGGCCCTGGAGTGGTGACCACACGGCCCCGACCCTGGGACGACGCGCCCCGCGCACGCGATAGCCTTCTGGCGGCAGGCATCTGCCGACCGACCGGTACACCGCACTGGAGGAGCCACAGCGATGGCTGAACACACCAGCTCGACCATCACGATCGAGGCGGCACCGGCCGACGTCATGGGCGTCATCGCCGACTTCGACCGGTACCCGGAGTGGACCGGTGAGGTCAAGGAGGCCGACGTCCTCGCCAAGGACGAGCAGGGTCGCGCCGAGAAGGTCCGGCTGGTCCTCGACGCCGGTGCGATCAAGGACGACCACACGCTCGCCTACACCTGGACCGGCGACCACGAGGTCAGCTGGACCCTGGTCAAGTCCCAGATGCTGCGCGCCATCGACGGCTCCTACGCACTGGCCCCGCTCGGCGACGGCAGCCGCACCGAGGTCACCTACCGGCTGACCGTCGACGTCAAGATCCCGATGCTCGGCATGATCAAGCGCAAGGCGGAGAAGGTCATCATCGACCGCGCGCTGGCCGGTCTGAAGAAGCGCGTCGAGTCACTCCCGCGGGACTGACCGGATGCGTACGGTCCTCGTCACCGGCCTTGGCGGCGCCGGCCGTACCACTGTTGCGGCGGCGACCGCACTGGCCGCGGCCCGCCGCGGCCGTCGCACACTGCTGCTGTCCGCCGACGCCATACCCGGTTTGCCCACCGGGACGGAACCCACCGAGGTCACCGAGGGACTCCGGTTCGCCCGCATCGACTCCGGCGAGCACTTCCGTACCGAACTTCTCTCCCTCCAGGACAAGGCGTCCTCCGTACTCGACCTGCTCGGCGGGAACCGGCTCGACGGCGAGGAGCTGACCGAACTCCCCGGCAGCGCCCAGCTGGCCCTGCTGCACACCCTGCGCCGGGCCGCCCGGGGCGACTGGTCGCGCGACGGCTACGACACCCTCGTCGTCGACCTGCCGCCGCTGCGCGAAGCCCTCGCCGTGCTCGCCCTGCCCGAGCAGCTGCGCCGCTATCTGCGCCGCCTGCTGCCCCCGGAGCGCCAGGCCGCCCGCGCCCTGCGCCCGATGCTCGCCCAGCTCGCCGGCGTCCCGATGCCCGCCCAGTGGCTGTACGAGACCGCCGCCCGCCGGGACGCCGAGCTGGCCTCCGTCCAGACCCTGGTCGAGGACCGCAGCACCACGGTCCGCCTCGTCGCCGAACCGGGACCCGCCGCCGAGGACGCCCTGCGCACCGCCCGCACCGGACTCGCCCTGCACGGACTGCGCGTCGACACGCTCACCGCCAACCGGGTGCTGCCCAGGCACTCCTCCGATCCCTGGTTCGCCGATCTCGCCGCCCAGCAGGAAAAGTGCATCGGCCACTGGTACGAGGAGTGGGTGCCGGCCGCGTCCCTGTGCGAGGTGCCCCATCTCGGCCGGGACCCGCAGGGGCTCGACGACCTCACCCTCCTCGACACCTCGTCGAGCTGCACCACCTTCGAGGCGGCGGGCACCGGCGGCGGGCTCTTCGCGGGGGACGGGCTCGCCGTCGAGCTGGACGACCGGCCGGGCGGACGCGCCCAGGACCCCTGGTGGATCGAGGACCCGAACGCCCCGGACGGCCACGACGAGCTGCGGGAACTGCTCCGCGGCCGACCGGACGCGACCGTCTCGCCGCGGCCGGCCGTCGGTGAGAACGGCGACGGGGTCCTGGTCTGGTGCCTGCCGCTGCCCGGAGCCGTCAAGGAGGACCTGCAGCTGGTCCGGCGCGGCGACGAACTGCTCCTGACCGTCGGCCCGTTCCACCGGATCGTGCCGCTGGAGTCCGGGCTGCGCCGCTGCACCGTCTCCGGCGCCGCACTGACGGACGGTGTGCTGCGGGTCCGGTTCACGCCGGACCCCGCACTGTGGCCGCGGACCTCCTGAACGGCGTACCACCGTTCGGGTAACGTCGGTAGTACGCGTCCCGTATGCGGCGGTGGACCACACCCCCGCACGCGCGACGTCCGCCACCACGTCGCAGGAGTCCGCCATGAGCGAAGCCACCGATCGTCCCGCCGACGACGACGCGTGGGCCAAGGCCTGCGCCGAGGACCTGGAAGCCGAGAAGGCCCGTCGCCGCGCCGAGTACGGCCCGCCGACCGGTTCCGCGGCCGAGGAGCTCCGCAAGCTGGTCGACGCCGTGGCCGACAAGGTCGCCTCCCTCCGGTCACCGCTGTTCGGCGCCGCCGCCCAGGGTGCTGTGCAGCAGGTGATCAAGCAGGCGAAGGCCGCCGTCGAGCCCGTCATCGAACGCAATCCGGACGTCTTCGACCACATCGCCGCGGCCGGCGGCGAACTCCTCGCCGCCTACCGCTCCGCCGTCGAAGGCCAGGAACGCCGCTGGACCCAGGGCGCCGCCGACCCTGGCGGCGCCTCGAAGAAGGCCGGCGACCCCACCGACCCGCGCGACGACGACAGCGGGCCGGGCGAACACATCGACCTGGACTGACCGGCACCGACAGGGCGGGAAGCAGGGCTCGGGTACGGTTGGCCATAGCGGGGCTCGACCGAAACTGAGGGATTCATGGGACTCACCATCGGCGTCGATATCGGCGGCACGAAGATCGCGGCTGGAGTGGTCGACGAAGAGGGCCGGATCCTCTCGATGTTCAAGGTGCCGACCCCTCCGACGGCTGAAGGCATCGTGGACGCGATCGCGGCGGCGGTGTCCGGTGCCAGCGAGGGACACGAGGTCGAAGCGGTCGGCATCGGCGCTGCCGGATATGTCGACGACAAGCGCGCCACGGTGCTGTTCGCGCCGAACATCAACTGGCGGCACGAGCCGCTGAAGGACAAGGTCGAGCAGCGCGTCGGCCTCCCCGTCGTCGTCGAGAACGACGCCAACGCGGCGGCCTGGGGCGAATACCGCTTCGGTGCAGGCCAGGGCCACGACGACGTCATCTGCATCACGCTCGGCACCGGCCTCGGCGGCGGCATCATCATCGGCAACAAACTGCGCCGCGGACGCTTCGGTGTGGCCGCCGAATTCGGCCACATCCGGGTCGTCCCGGACGGGCTGCTCTGCGGCTGTGGCAGCCAGGGCTGTTGGGAGCAGTACGCATCCGGGCGCGCGCTCGTCCGGTACGCGAAGCAGCGTGCCAACGCCACCCCGGAGAACGCCGCGGTCCTTCTCGCCCTGGGCGACGGCACGGTGGACGGCATCGAGGGCAAGCACATCAGCGCGGCCGCCCGGCAGGGCGACCCGGTGGCGATCGACTCGTTCCGCGAGCTGGCCCGCTGGGCCGGCGCCGGACTCGCCGACCTCGCCTCGCTCTTCGACCCGTCCGCATTCATCGTCGGCGGCGGCGTCTCGGACGAGGGCGAGCTCGTCCTCGACCCGATCCGCAAGTCGTTCCGGCGCTGGCTGATCGGCGGCGAATGGCGGCCGCACGCCCAGGTGCTCGCGGCCCAACTGGGTGGCAAGGCAGGCCTGGTGGGCGCGGCCGACCTGGCCCGCCAGGGCTGAGCCCACCACGTCACGGACAACACCGGACGCCCGTCGCGCCCTCACCGGGAGCGGCGGGCGTCCGTCGTATGGTGAGCCGTATGGCCATGACAGAGCTGCCCGACTCCCGTACCGAGCCGGACGGTTCGGCCGTCGTCAGAGTGCTCAGCTACAACATCCGGTCGATGCGCGACGACCGTGAGGCGCTGGCCCGCGTCATCCGCGCCTGCGCACCCGATCTTGTCTTCATCCAGGAGGCTCCGCGCTTCTTCCGCTGGCGCAAGCGCGCCGCCTGGCTCGCCGCCCACACCGACCTGGTGGTCCTCTCCGGCGGCGCCACCGCCGCCGGGCCGCTGCTCCTGTGCTCGCTGCGCGCCACCGTGGAACGCACGGAGGACCTGCTGCTGCCGCGCACCCCCGGACTGCACCGCAGAGGCTTCGCCACGGCGGTGGTACGGATCGCGGGCACCCGGATCGGCCTGCTGAGCTGCCATCTGAGCCTGCGCCACGAGGAGCGCGTGGTCCAGGCGGACCTGCTGCTCGACCGGCTGGACGCCATGGAGGTCGAGCACGTCATCGTGGCCGGCGACCTCAACGACGCACCGGAGGGGAAAGCCTTCCAGCTGCTGGCCGGGCGACTCCAGGACAGCTGGTCCGTCCGGCCGTGGGGTGGCGAGCTCACCTTCCCCGCCCACGATCCGCGCCTGCGCATCGACGCGGTCTTCGCGAGCAGAGGCATCGAAGTCCTCGGCTGCGGAGTCCCGTCGGGACTGCCCGGCGTCACGGAGCAGGACCTGCGCGCGGCCACCGACCATCTGCCGGTACTGGCCGCGCTCAGGGTGCCCGCTCTGTCCTCGCTCGCCTAGGAGAGCACTGCACTACGTGTATTGCCTCCCCCGGATCAGACCACAGCCCCGCGCCCGGGGTCGTCGTCATCCTCGTCGTCGTGCTGCATCCGCGCGACCAGGGTGACGAAACCGCCCAGGAAACCGCCTATGCAGACCGTGGTGAGCCACCACGTCATCTCCCACTGCAACAGCACGGCGAGCAGCATCAGCACCGGCCCGCCGACGACCGCGAGCCAGGCGAACTTCGCCGTGACATCGGCCTCCGGCAGCGGAGGCGGCTCCGGCGGGACGAAGTGTCCCTCGTCGCCGTCGCCGTCCGCCGGCTCCGCCACCTCGTAGTCACGGGGACCGCCGACACCGGGGGCGAAGACGACCGAGCTGCCGAGCGGCTTCTCCGGCGGCTTCTTCCTGTTGGTGCCCTTGTCCGGCTCCAGGACGTTGCGCTCGCCGTCCTCCAGGAGCGCGAGGCCCTCGATCGACTTGAACGGCTTGGCGCCCGGCGGGTCCGGCGGCTCCTCGCCGTAGCCCGCGACGATCGCCTCCCAGGCGGCGTCCTCGTCGAGCGCGTCACCCTGGCCCGGACCCCCGGGGACGTGTGGCGCACCCGCGCCGTTCTCGGGCACGGCCGTTCCCTCGGCGGGGCGCGGTTCGCGCTCCTCCTCGCTGCCCGCGCGCTCCGCGTCGTGCTCAGCCACCTGACGTGCTCCCCTTCTTCCCGACGCTCGGAGCGAGGCGGCCGATGAACGAGTAGCTCTCGTCGAAGATCCGCTCCGCATCGTGGTCCAACGTCGCCACGTGGTAGCTCTGTTCCAGCAGGATCTCCGCGACATCGGTGGACGACACCCGGCTGAGGATCCGCGCCGAGTCCGCCGGCGGCACCACATGGTCCTGCGGGCTGTGCAGCAGCAGGAGCGGCTGGGTGACCTGCGGCAGCTCCGCGTCGACCAGCCGGAAGAAGTTCCGCAGGGAGTGCGCCGCGTGCAGCGGCACCCGGTCGTAGCCGATCTCGGTGGAGCCTTCCCGGGCGATGTCGTTCGCCACGCCCTTCGTGGACGGCAGCAGATGGCGGACGACCGGCAGTGCGTACGCCGCCAGGCCATGCACCTTGTTGCCCGGATTGACGAGCACCAGACCGCTGATCGCGTCCCCGTGCTTCGCCGCCAGCCGCAGCGACAGCGCACCGCCCATGGACAGCCCGAAGACGAAGACCTGACGGCACCGCTCCGACAGGGCCCGCAGCTCCCGGTCCACCTCCGCGTACCAGTCCTGCCAGCCCGTGACCTGCATGTCCTCCCAGCGGGTGCCGTGTCCGGGCAGCAGCGGCAGCGCGACCGTGAGTCCGCGCTCCGCGAGATACTCGGCCCAGGGGCGCAGCGACTGAGGCGAACCGGTGAATCCGTGACAGAGGAGGACGCCGACCTCTCCGCCCTCGTGGCGGAACGGCTCGGCTCCAGGAAGGACCGGCACCGGGGTCTCCTGTTCGTGAGGCTCGAAAGGGAGCGAAAGGGGGAGTGCAAGAAGGATTACTTCACCGTACGCGACCGGACTGACACCGACCAGGGCCGTCACCGGTCACAGCCGTGCTTCGGCCCCGTGCCGGGCAGGAACGGCGGCAGTACCACGGGTTAAGGTCAGTGCGACAGCACACAGGAGGCACCCGAGTTGATCTACGGCGCAATGAAGTTCTCCATCGGCGGGTCATTGAAGCTCGCCTTCAGGCCGTGGGTGGAGGGCCTGGAGAACATCCCCGCTCAGGGGCCGGCGATACTCGCGAGCAACCATCTCTCGTTCTCCGACTCCTTCTTCCTGCCGGCCGTGCTGGACCGCAAGGTCACCTTCATCGCCAAATCCGAGTACTTCACCGCGCCCGGCGTGAAGGGCAAGCTGACCGCCGCCTTCTTCAAGGGCGTCGGCCAGCTCCCGGTGGACCGGTCCGGCGCCCGCGGTGCCGGTGAGGCGGCGATCAAGGCCGGTATAGAGGTCATCGAGAGCGGCGGGCTCTTCGGCATCTACCCGGAGGGCACCCGGTCGCCCGACGGCCGCCTGTACCGCGGCAAGCCCGGCGGTCTCGCCCGGGTGGCGCTTGCCACCGGAGCACCCGTCATCCCCGTGGCGATGATCGACACGGAGAAGATCCAGCCGCCCGGTCAGGTGATCCCCAAGCTGATGCGCCCGGGCATCAGAATCGGCAAGCCGCTCGACTTCAGCCGCTACCACGGCATGGACGGCGACCGCTTCATTCTCCGCTCGGTCACCGACGAGGTGATGTACGAGATCATGAAGCTCTCCGGGCAGGAGTACGTCGACATCTACGCGACCGCGGCCAAGCGCCAGATCGCCGACGAGGCGAAGCGCCGCGCGGAGGAAGAGAAGCACGCGGGCAGAAAGTCCGGCACGGAAGGGTGACGGAACAGCCGGCGCGTCACCGCGTCGGCGTCCGTCCGGGGGGGGTGGGGGACATGGCCAAGCGCGAGCGGGTCGTACGGATGTCGGTCGAACAGCCGCTGTGGCGCGCCCTGACCGGGTACCGGCTTCTGACGATGGTCTACGCGATCCTGCTGGCCACTTTCGGCCGGGAGAAGTACGAGCGGCCGTGGGTGGCCATCGCCTTCCTGGTGGTGATGGCGGCCTGGACGCTCGGCACTCTTCCGAAGGTCGCGGGCGCCGTCGCCTGCACCAAACGCTTCCTCGGCGCCGACCTGGCCCTCGCCCTCGTCGGCATCCTCCTCACCCCGCTCGCCGACGTCGACGCCCAGCACATCGACGGCCCGACCCTGCCGTCCATCTGGACCGCGGGCTCCGTCCTGGCGTTCGCGATCAAGGGCGGCTGGCGGTGGGCGGCGCTGGCCTCCACCTTCGTCGCCGTCGCCAACATCATCGAGCGCGGCGAACCCAGCCGGGACACCTTCCACAACGTGCTGCTGGTCTGGGTCGCCTCCATCGCCGTCGGGTACGTCGTCGAGGTCGCCCGCGCCAGTGAGCGCACTCTCGCCCGTGCTCTGGAGATCGAGGCGGCGACCCGGGAGCGGGAGCGGCTGGCCCGTGACATCCACGACAGCGTGCTCCAGGTCCTCGCCATGGTGCAGCGCCGCGGCACGGCGCTGGGCGGCGAGGCCGCCGAACTGGGCCGGATGGCCGGGGAACAGGAAGTCGCCCTGCGCACCCTCGTCTCCAGCGGCCTGGTGCCCACCACCCGGGTCTCCGAGGACACTTCCGAGGGCGCGGTGGTCCGTACGATCGAGGTCGACGACCGGGAGGACGGCCCGTCCGGTTCGGCCGACTGCGATCTGCGCGCCCTGCTGGCCCCGCACGCCGGCTCCCGGATCAGCTTCGCGGAGCCCGGCGCTCCGGTCCTGCTCGCCCCGGCGGCGGCGAAGGAACTCGCGGCCGCTGTCAGTGCCGCCCTGGACAATGTCAGGGTGCACGCCGGCCAGGACGCCCAGGCGTGGATACTCGTCGAGGACTGGCCGGACGAGGTGATTGTCACGGTCCGGGACGACGGCCCCGGCATCCCAGAGGGGCGGCTGGCCCAGGCCGAGGGGGAAGGCCGGATGGGGGTCGCCCTGTCGATCCGGGGGCGGCTGCGCGACCTGGGTGGCACAGCAGAGTTGATTTCGGTGCCCGGCCAGGGCACCGAGGTCGAGTTGAAGGTTCCGAAGGTTTCACGGGGGAAGGCAGGATCCGGCCGATGAGTACGGAGAACACCGCGGGCGCCGAGCAGCGGACCATCAGGGTGATGGTCGTCGACGACCATCCGATGTGGCGCGACGCCGTCGCCCGCGACCTCGCCGAGTCCGGCTTCGACGTGGTGGCGACCGCGGGTGACGGACCGCAGGCCGTGCGCCGGGCAAGGGCCGCCACCCCCGACGTCCTGGTCCTCGACCTGAACCTGCCGGGGATGCCCGGCGTCCAGGTCTGCAAGGAACTCGTCGGCTCCCACCCGGGCCTGCGGGTCCTGGTGCTCTCGGCGAGCGGTGAGCACGCCGACGTACTGGAGGCGGTGAAGTCCGGTGCCACCGGCTATCTGCTCAAGTCGGCCAGTACGCAGGAGCTGACCGAGGCCGTGCGGAGCACCGCCGTCGGCGACCCGGTCTTCACCCCGGGCCTCGCGGGACTGGTGCTCGGCGAGTACCGCAGGCTGGCATCCGAGCCCACGCCCGTCGCGTCGGACGAGCCGAAGGCGCCGCAGCTGACGGACCGGGAGACCGAGGTGCTGCGGCTGGTCGCCAAGGGGCTCTCGTACAAGCAGATCGCCGAGCGTCTGGTCATCTCGCACCGCACCGTCCAGAACCATGTCCAGAACACCCTGGGCAAGCTCCAGTTGCACAACCGGGTGGAGCTCGTGCGGTATGCGATCGAGCGTGGCCTCGACGACGCCTGAGCTCGACGGCGCGCCTTCGACCGGTGGCCGGCCACCCGCTTCGGGCTGCACGCCATCGAAGCCGTCCGGGACGGCGACAACGGCGTGATGGTCGCCCTGCGCGGCACGGACATCGTGCGGGTGCCGATCGCCGATGCGACCGCCCGGCTCAAGACGGTCGATCCGGCGCGCTGCGCGGAGGTCGGCGTCTTCTTCGGCTGAGTTCGAGCGGCGCACCAGGGATACGGGCCGTATATTCGCGGCTGTCCGGCCTGTGACTCTGTCTTTCTGGAGAAGTCGTGGAAATCCTGGCATTCGGTGTGCAGTCCGACGAGAAGCCGCTGATCGAGAAGGCCTTCGCCGGACAGCACGAGGTCCGCTGCCTGGACGTATTCCTCAACAAGGACACCGCACCCATCGCGGCGGGCTACGAGATCATCTCCACCAGCGTCAACGCCGACCTGGGCAGCGGCGTTCTGCAGGCGCTCGCCGCGGGCGGCACGCAGATGATCGCCCAGCGCTCCACGGGCTTCAACAACATCGACCTCGATGTCGCCGAACGTCTCGCCCTGCGGGTCGCCCGGGTCTCGTACTACTCGCCGTACTCGGTCGCCGAATTCGCCTGGACGCTCGCCATGGCGGTCAACCGCCGCATCATCCGCGCCGCGAGGCGCACCCGCGACTTCGACTTCCGGCTCGACGGTCTCCTCGGCCGGGACATGCGCGGCCGCACGGTCGGCGTGATCGGCACGGGCAAGATCGGTGAGGCCTTCACCCGTATCGCCCATGGCTTCGGGATGAGGCTGCTCGGCTGGGACGTGGCAGAGAACCCCGCCTGCACCGAACTCGGCATGACCTACGTCGAGAAGGAACAACTCCTCGCCGAGTCCGACCTGATCAGCCTCCATGTTCCGCTGCTGCCCGCGACCCACCACATCATCGGCAAGGACGCCCTGGCCGCGATGAAGGACGACGTGATCCTGATCAACTCCAGCCGTGGCGGACTGGTGGACACCTCGGCCCTGGTCACCGCATTGCGGGCGGGCCGCTTCACCGGTGTCGGACTCGATGTGTACGAGGCGGAGGCCGGGCTCTTCTTCCTCGACAAGTCCCTGGAGGTCGTCGACGACGACACCCTGGCCCGGCTTGTCACCTTCCCGAACGTCATCGTCACCTCGCACCAGGCGTACTACACGGAGGACGCCGTGGCGCAGATCATCGATGCCACCGTGCAGAACGTCGCCGACTACCTGGCCGGCCGCCGCAGCGACAACGTCCTCGTCCCCAGGCATCCCCAGGACTAGTGCCCTCCCGGCGAGCTCTGCCCTGTCGCGCCGCCCGGCACGCCCGCACCGGACGACGCTCCTCATGGGGCAGACATGGCCGGTCACGGCACTGGGTCCTGTCGTCGGATCAGCCCGGGCTGATCCGAAAGAAAGGCCGTGAGGCCCCGGACCGCCTCGGCGGATTCCGGAGCCCCGTCCGCGGCCGCGGTCAGCCGGGCACAGGCAGCCCCGCCAGCAGCTCGGCGACGATCGACGCGCCGCGCAGCGTCAGCACCGACTCCGGGTGGAACTGCACCGACGCGAACCCGCCCCCGCGCAGCGCGTGCAGTTCCCCGGTGGCCGCGTCCCGGCTCACCTCGATGGAGTGCGCGGCCAGCTCGGTGACCGTCTCGTCGTCGCAGCGTGCGGTGAAGCTGTTGTAGAAACCGACCGTCTCCGGGCGCCCGAACAGCTCGATCCGGGTCTGCGCGCCCTGGTATGGCACGGTCTTGCGGACGATCTCCAGACCCAGCTCCGCCGCGATCAGTTCATGGCCCAGGCACACCCCCAGCAGCCCGTGCCGGTGCTCCCGCACCAGCTCCGCGGCGAACTCGCGCAGCAGCCGCATCTTCGGATCGCCGGTGTCGGCCGGATCCCCGGGCCCGGGGCCCAGCACGACCGGGCCCGTGTGCGCCCGTACGGTCTCGCTCAGCCCCGGCTCGTCGTAGCGGTGCACCGACACCTCAAGGCCCGAGGCGCGCAGCAGATGCGCCAGCATCGCGGTGAAGGTGTCCTCCCCGTCGATCACCAGCGCATGGCCGGAGAGCTCCTGCGTGCGCTCCTGCATCCGCAGCCAGAACGGCGCGAGCCCGTCCCGCCGGGCGTCCAGGGCGGCCCGCACCCGGGGGTCGCCGGCCAGTTGCGGGCGCGTCTCCTCCGTCCGAGGCCGTCCCGGCCGCACGCCCAGCGCGGTCAGTACCCCCGCCGCTTTCGCGTGGGTCTCGGCGACCTCGCTGTCCGGATCGGAGTGGCGTACGAGCGTCGCCCCGACCGGCACCCGCAGCCGTCCGTCGGCCGCGATGTCGGCGGTACGGATCAGGATCGGCGAGTCCAGGGTCTGTGCCCCGCCCGGTTCCTGCCGCAGCAGGGCCAGCGCGCCCGCGTAGTAGCCGCGGCCGCCGGGCTCGTACCGCTCGATGACCCGGCACGCGTTCTGCACGGGCGAGCCGGTGACGGTCGCGGCGAACATGGTCTCCTTCAGCACCTCCCGCACATCCAGCGAGGAACGCCCGCGCAGTTCGTACTCGGTGTGCGCGAGATGGGCCATCTCTTTGAGCCGCGGCCCGATCACCACGCCGCCCATGTCGCCGACGGTGCACATCATCTTCAGTTCCTCGTCGACCACCATGGAGAGCTCCTCGGTCTCCTTGCGGTCGCCGAGGAAGGTCAGCAGGCTCTCGGCGGTCGGCCCTTCGGCGGGGTAGCGGTACGTTCCGCTGATCGGGTTCATCACGACCGTCCCGCCGGACATCCGCACATGCACCTCGGGGCTGGCGCCGACCAGCGTCCGCTCGCCGGTGTGTACGACGAACGTCCAGTACGCACCCCGCTCACCGGCCAGCAGCCGACGGAACAGGGCCAGCGCGTCGGTCCGCCCGAACCCCGGGATGTCGCCCTGGAAGGTCCGCCGGATGACGAAGTTCGCGCCCTCGCCCTGCCCGATCTCGTCCTCGATGACCCGCCGGACGATGCCGGCGTACTCCTCGTCGGGGACATCGAAGGCGCCGCCCTCGACCCGTACGTCATGGGTGGGCAGTTGCGCGAGGGCCTCGGAGAGCGGCAGTTCGTACGTCTCCTGCGCGACCAGCACCGACAGTGGCGTCCCGTCGTCGCGGACGTCGAAGCCACGCTCGGCGATCTGCCGGAACGGCACCAGCGCCAACGTGGGCAGTTCGCCCACCGGGAGGTCCGCGAGCCGCTCGGCCTCGTGCACCGCGCCGATCAGGACCTCGACGGTGTCGTGATCACGGCCCGGTGTCCGGCGGCGGAGGAGCGCGAAGGGCGGGCAGTCGGCGGCGAGGAGTTTCTCGATGAGCATGGGTGGTGTTCCTTCCCCTGGGTTCAGCTGGGAGGAACGGCCCCGGACACGAAAAAGGCCGCCCCTCGGGCGGCCTCTGCGATGGTGCGTACGCGCAGTCAGTGGGCCGCCGGATGAGCGGTCCACCACCAGTTCTGGATCGAATGCGCGAACACGCTTTGCACCCTAACCCACGACGGGACGGAAACGGGGCCCGCTCCACCCGGCAGGTGGAACGGGCCCCGGCAGATCCGTGAGGAACCGGTCAGAACAGCAGGTTGTAGATGCTCCAGCCGCTGCCGACCTGGGTGCGGGCGCCGAACGGGGCGGTGGCGCTGCCGGTGCCCTTGTAGAACCACAGGACCCCGGAGGTGTCCCGGGCGATCAGGTCCCCGATGCCGTCGCGGTTGAGGTCGCTCGGGCCGACGAGGCTGTTGTAGACCCCCCAGCCCTTGCCGACCTGGGTGCGGGCGGCGTACGGAGCGGTGGCGCTGCCGGTGCCCTTGTACAGCCACAGCACACCCGCGGAGTCCCGGGCGACCAGGTCCGGCTTGCCGTCACCGGTCAGATCGCCGGTGGAGGCCAGCGAGTTGTAGATCGACCAGCCGCCGCCGACCCGCGCCTTTGTCGCGAACGGCGTCGCCGGATTGCCGGTGCCCTTGTAGAACCAGAGGACGCCGGAGGTGTCCCGGGCGATCAGGTCCGCCTTGCCGTCCGCGTTGAGGTCGCGGGCGCCCCAGAGGCCGTTGTAGACCCCCCAGCCGCCGCCCACCTTGAGCCGGCTCAGGAAGGGCTTGCTCGGGTTGGAGCCGCCCCGGTAGTACCAGAGTGTGCCGCTCTTGTCCCGGGCCACCATGTCGCCCGTGCCGTCGGCGCGCAGCGCGGTCATCGCGGTGACCGCGTTGTAGTCCTGCCAGCCCGGTCCGACGCGGTAGCGGCCGTAGAAGGGCGCGGTGGCGCTGCCGGTGCCCTGGTACTGCCAGAGGACACCGGAGGAGTCACGGCCGAGGATGTTGTAGCGGTTGGTGCCCGCGTCCGGGACCGTGCTGCTCGCCTGCTGGACGTCGCTCGCCTTCACCCACGCCATGCGGTGGTTGAAGCGGATCGGGTAGAAGAGGTTGGTGCTCCCCTTCACCAGGGTGCGGTCGGCCGCGGCCGTCCCCGCGAACGTCCCCGCGAACCAGTAGTCGCCGACCTGCGCCGGACCGGCCTGAGGGTAGGTCTGGCCGGCCGGAATGCTGTACTTCGACAGCGACTCGTTGTTCTTCGTCTGGATGTCCACACCGGTGCCCGCGTACGCCGCGTCCTCCGGGTAGGCGCGCCCGTACACCGGGATGGACGTGGCGCCCGCCTTGGGCTTCAGCACCGGCTGGGCGGTCTTGCCGACCGGGGCGGTGAACTGGCCGCTCGGGTTCTGGAACCAGGCCTTCTTGCCGCCGTACCAGATGGCGGTCCAGTTCGTCTGGGCCTCGGCGACGACATAGGTGCCGCCCGCGACGACCTTGTTGCCCCAGTTCGGGCCGTCCGTGGACGTCACATTGGGGATGTACGGGTCGGTGATCTTCGTCGCGGTCGTCGAGGGCGAGGTGTACAGGTAGCCGAAGTTGGCCGGCTGCTTGGCGACCGTGGCGCCGCCGTACGTCAGCGTCGGCTGGTTGGCCGTGGTGAACGGAGGCACCACCCGGACGACCTGACCGGCCTTGAGCGGCCCGCCGGCCCCTCCGGCACCGGTGGGGGCGCCGATCAGGGACATGTAGTGGTTCCAGTCCCAGAACGGGCCCGGGTCCCAGTGCTGGCTCGCCACATTGCCGTCGAGCACGCCCGGTACCTCGTCGTGCCCGATGATGTGCTCACGGTCGAGCGGGATGCCGAACCGGTTCGCCAGATACTTCACGAGCGTCGCCGAGGACTCGTACTGCGGCTCGGTGTACCAGCTGCCCGACTTGATGGCGTAGCCCTCGTGCTCGATCCCGATCGAGTGCATGTTCGCGGTCTTGTTGGCCGCGTGCCATGCCTCGTTCTTGGTCTCGACCATCTGGGTGACCAGACCGTCGCTCGCCCGGATCAGGTAGTGCGCACTGGCGTAGGACGCCGGGTTCTGGAACGTGGCCAGCGAGCCGGCGTAGCCGCCCTCGGTGTCATGGATGACGATCGAGCGGATGTCCTCGCCACTGGCCGGACGGTCGGCGACGTTGTAGTTGCCGAAGTCGTCCGGGGTGGTGCTGTTCTGCTTGTACCCGGCGGGCTTGAAATCGCAATTCAGACCGGTGGGGCACTCCGGCGTCGGGGTCGCGGTGGTGGCGATGGTCGTCGCCGCCAGCGGCATCTTCGCCGGCTTGACCGGGGTCACCGACGGGTCGGCGGGCAGCGACAGCTGCTGGCCGTCCGCCGTCAGCCGGGACTCACCGCTCCTGACCGACTGGAAGACACGGTTCGCGAACAACGTGGCGCCCTTGGTGTCCGGCGCCTGGCTGTAGCGGGCGACGGCCGGGTACCACTGACCGGCGTCCTTCGGCAGCGAGTCCGTGGCCTCGCGCTGGTACTGCGCGAGCAGGGCGGCGCCCGCGCGGATGCTCTGCGCGGTGTCGTCCTGCACCGCGCCGGCCGGCTTGTCGATGAGCTTCGCGGCCTCGTCGAGCGTGTGCAGCTCGGGAGCGCTGGTGTCCACGCTGTCCGGCATGCCCTTCAGCGCCCGCGCGGCGTCGAAGTGCTTCATGACGGCCGGGTCGCCGCTCATGTTCAGATGGGCGAGTCGTTCCGCCTTTGTCGGCTTCTCGACATCGTCCTCGGTGACGCGGGTGAGCCCCATGACGTTGTACGCGCCGCTGGTGCTCGGCTGCCCGTCGTGGCTCTCCCACAGCGTCTGCCGGTACGACACCGCCATGAGGACGCTCTGCGGGACATTGAACTCACGTGCCGCGTCCTCGAACTGTCCCTGCAGCACCGCGGTCGGTGACGCCGGCTTGCCGTCCGTGGTCGCCGTGTCCTGCGAGGCCATGGCGATCGTGCCGACCGTGGCCGTCACGAGGACCGCTGCGCCGACCCCGTACATCACGCGTTTCTTCTTGAGATCTCTGCGGTGATTCCGTTTCAACGTCCCACCCCTGTGGTGACTTTGTTCGAATCCGAAAGGCGTGAGGCTAGCAGGGCTCCTTGTGGCGACCGTCACTGCCCGGCAGGAAACGCCGTCTCAGCCATTGAGCACGGGGATTATCAGGGGACACGACCCCGTAATGTTGTGGTTGTGACCGTGAACGCCAATACCTCCGTCGCCGGTGGCAACACCTGGCGAGACCTTCCCGCGGCGCAGCAGCCCGAGTACCCCGATGCCGAGGCTCTGCGCGATGTACTCGCGGACCTCGCGTCGTATCCGCCGCTCGTCTTCGCAGGCGAGTGCGACCAGCTGCGTGCCCGTATGGGAGCCGTCGCCAAGGGCGAGGCGTTCCTGCTGCAGGGCGGCGACTGTGCCGAGGCCTTCGACGCCGTGTCGGCCGACCACATCCGGGCCAAGCTGAAGACGCTGCTCCAGATGAGCGCCGTCCTGACCTACGCGGCCTCCGTGCCCGTCGTCAAGGTGGGCCGGATCGCCGGCCAGTACTCCAAGCCGCGCTCCAAGTCGACCGAGACCCGCGACGGCGTGACCCTCCCGACCTACCGCGGCGACTCGGTCAACGGCTTCGCCTTCACCGAGAAGGACCGGGTCCCGGACCCGGACCGGCTGAAGCAGATGTACCACGCGTCCGCTTCCACGCTGAACCTGGTCCGCGCCTTCACCACCGGCGGTTACGCCGACCTGCGCCAGGTCCACGCCTGGAACCAGGACTTCGTGAAGTCGTCCCCGTCCGGTCAGCGTTACGAGGCGCTGGCCCGCGAGATCGACAACGCGCTGAACTTCATGAAGGCGTGCGGCACGGACCCGGCCGAGTTCAAGGCGGTCGAGTTCTACTCCTCGCACGAGGGGCTGCTGCTGGACTACGAGTCGGCGCTGACCCGCATCGACTCGCGCACCGGTGAGCTGTACGACACCTCCGGTCACATGGTCTGGATCGGTGAGCGCACCCGCCAGATGGACGGCGCGCACATCGAGTTCGCCTCGAAGATCCGCAACCCCATCGGCATCAAGCTCGGCCCGACGACCACTGTCGACGAGGCGCTCGGCTACATCGACCGCCTCGACCCGGACCGCGAGCCCGGCCGGCTGACCTTCATCGTCCGGATGGGCGCCGACAAGGTCCGCGACAAGCTCCCCGCGCTGGTCGAGAAGGTCACCGCCTCCGGTGCGGTCGTCGCCTGGGTCACCGACCCGATGCACGGCAACACCTTCGAGGCGGCGTCCGGCCACAAGACCCGTCGCTTCGACGACGTCCTGGACGAGGTCAAGGGCTTCTTCGAGGTGCACAAGGGCCTCGGTACGCACCCGGGCGGCATCCACGTCGAGCTCACCGGTGACGACGTCACCGAGTGCGTCGGCGGCGGCCACGAGATCTTCGTGGACGACCTGCACCAGCGGTACGAGACGGCTTGCGACCCGCGGCTCAACCGCAGCCAGTCGCTGGACCTGGCGTTCCTGGTCGCCGAGATGTACCGGGACCAGTAGCCGTCACCGCAGGTAGCGCGCGTACGACTGTGGGGCACGGATCGATGTGATCCGTGCCCCACAGGGCGTTCCGGGCCTTCTACCGGTCCTGGGCGCCGGGTAAGGTTAGGTTAGCCTCACCGTTCAGCGGGGTGGCATCCATGACCCATCCTGTCGGGAGGTGAACCGCATGTACGTCTGCTCGTGTTTCGGCATTACGGAGCAGCAGGTCAAGGAACATGCGGACGCCGGGGCGTGCACCCCCCGCCAGATAGCCAACGCCTGCAAGGCGGGCACCGACTGCGGTGGCTGTGTCCGCCGGATTCAGGCGATGCTCGGTCGCGGTGCGTGCGCGCGCCGGGAACTGCTGGACCAGAAGCAGGCCCCCGGCGAGGCCCCCGAGCTGACCCCCTCGACCGCACCGGGTGCGGCCCCCCGTATCGGTCCGGGCATCGCCCCCGGACGGATCCCGGGCATCGGTCCCGGTCCGGTCCCGGGCATCCGGCTCCCCGACGCGGCCTGAACCCGGCTGTCCTGGACCCGGCTGTCCCGGACTCAGCTGTCAGGCTGCTCGATCTGCTGCGCGATGTAGAGCGGCTCACCGAGCTTCTCGATCAGTTCCAGCTGGGTGTCGAGGTAGTCGATGTGCTGCTCCTCGTCCTCCAGGATCGATTCAAAGATATTTGCGGACGTGATGTCGCCCTTCCCGCGCATCAACTCGATACCGCGCTTGAGCCGGTCGATCGCCTCCACCTCGACCTGGCGGTCGGCCTGGAACATCTCGGTGACCGTCTGGCCCACGCGTACATGGAAGAGCCGCTGGTAGTTGGGGAGTCCGTCGAGGAAGAGGATGCGGTCCGTCAGGGTCTCGGCGTGCTTCATCTCGTCGAACGACTCGGACCGGGTGTACTTCGCGAGCTTCGTCCAGCCGAAGTTGTCCTGCATCTTCGCGTGCAGGAAGTACTGATTGATGGCAGTCAATTCGGCGGTCAGCTGTTCGTTCAGGAACTCGAGGACCTCGGGGTCGCCCTGCATCGCAGAGGCTCCTTCCAACCGGTGAACTGGGCACGTTGGCCGCATCCTCGCACCGCACCCCCCGGCCGTCCAGTAAGTACATGCTTAGTATGAGTTGCCCGAATAGTCGCCACCCTGGTCATGACCACCCCTGCCTGTCTGTCACCATGGAGGCATGGGTCAGCCGGAAAGCCGGGAATACCGCGAATCAGAGCAGTCCGAGCTTCCTCCGGGGCAGCGACTGCAGCGCGGTTGGCCGGTTACCCACTACGGGCCGGTTCCCAAGTTCAAGCCCGATCGCTGGGAGTTCCGGGTCTTCGGAGCCACCGCGGACGGCGAGAAGCACTGCTGGAACCACCAGGAGTTCTCGGCCCTGCCGTTCTCCTCGGTTGTCGCCGATCTGCACTGCGTCACGAAATTCAGCATGCTCGGGGCCGAATGGGGCGGGGTCCTCGCCCGTACGATTCTGGAACTCGCGCCACCCGCGCCCCAGGTCACGCATGTGATGGTCTGGGCCGAGTACGGATTCAGCTCGAACCTGCGGCTCGCCGACTTCACCTCGGACCGCACGCTTTTCGCCACCCACAAGGGCGGTGAGCTGCTCACTGCGGAGCACGGCTTCCCGCTGCGCCTTGTCGTGCCGCACCTGTACGCCTGGAAGGGGCCCAAGTGGGTCCGGGGCGTCGAGTACATGACGGCCGATCGCCGGGGCTTCTGGGAGGAGCGCGGCTACCACAACATCGGCGACCCGTGGCGCGAGCAGCGCTACTCCTACCAGGAAGAGCCCGGGGAAGGCCCCGAGCTCTGACCTGACGGTCCCGGTGCGGGGCCGTCAGTGGTGGTATTGGTGCACTACCGCGTGGCCCTTGCCACGGCCGATCATCCACTTGTTGACCGGTGTGGTGACGACGAAGGCGACGGCCAGCGACAGCGCGAGCGTTCCCCAGAACAGCGCGTCGGCGAGCTGTGCGTCCATGGCGCCCGGCCACAGGGCGATCACGCCGTTGTCGATCAGTTCCATCACCGCGATGGAGAGGGTGTCGGCGGCCAGGGCGACCCGGAACGCGGTACGGAAGTCGACGCCGGCCTTCAGGATCGAGCGCAGTGTCAGCGTGTAGCCGAAGAAGAACGCCAGGACGATCGCGACGATCATCGTCCCCGTGTTGCTCCAGTCGAGCGCCGTGCCGATCACCATGCCGAGGATCTCGCCGATGGCGCATCCGGTGAGGCAGTGCAGTGTGGCGCGCGCGGCCATGGACCAGTCGACCCGGCCGGGGGAGTGCGCCGCGTGGCCGGCGTGAGCCGAGTGGTCGGCGCGGCTGCTGCCGTCGTGTCCCTGCCCGTGGTGCTCGTGGTGCTGCTGGTGCTCTCCGTCACGCGTGTGGTGCTGCATGGCGATCCCCCAATGCCGGTGCGGTTCCTGTCGACAAGAAGAACCGTATACCCCATGGGGGTATTCCTCAATGGGTTTCGCGGTCAGCCGCAGTCGCGTAGCCCCTTCAGTCGCGCCACATCCGCCGCATGGCCTTCCTTGCCGCCCGGCGTCTCGATGATCAGCGGTACTCCCGCCGTCGCCGGATGGGCGAACAGTTCCCGGAACGGCTCCTCGCCGATGTGTCCGGCGCCGATGTTCTCGTGCCGGTCCTTGTTGGCTCCCACCACGTCCTTGGAGTCATTGGCGTGTATCAGCTTCAGCCGCCCCTCGCCGACCGTGTCCACCAGCAGGTCCAGGGTCTGCTTCATGCCCGCGGGGCCCGCCAGATCGTGCCCCGCCGCGTAGATGTGGCAGGTGTCGAGACAGATACCGAGCTTGGGGTGGGCGTCGAGTGCGTCGAAATACGGGCCGAAGTCCCAGGTCCGCGAGCAGAGCGAGAACCCCTGTCCGGCGGTCGACTCCAGCAGCAGATATGGGTCGTCGTCATGGGTCAGCTCGTCGAGGAGCGGCCTCATGTGCGTCCGTACCTGCGCCAGGGCCTCCGCGCGCGGCCGGCCGCCGGTCGCCGAGCCGGTGTGCACCACGACGCCCAGGGCGCCGATCTCACGGGCCCGGCGCAGGGAGTGGCGCAGCGAGTCCACGGACTTCTCCACGGTGGCCTCGGTGTGCGAGCCGAAATTGATCAGGTACGGGGCGTGGACGTATGCCGGTATCGACTCGGCTGCACACTCGGCGCGGAACTGTTCGTCCTGCGCCGGCTTCCCGGTGGGCGTGGCCCAGCCACGCGGATTGGCGACGAAGACCTGGACGGCCTCCGCCCCCATCTCACGGGCGTAGGGCAGACCGACTTTGGCCAGGCCGCCGGCCACGGGGACATGGCCGCCGACGGGGTTGCGCATATGGATCTAGAGCCCCTTGGTCTTGATGGTGATGGTGCTGCCCTCGGGGGCCTGTGTGCCGCCGTCCACGGACTGACTGGCGATCTTGTCACTGAAGGAGAGGAACGGGCGGTCGACCTTGACCTCGAAGCCCGCCTTCTTCAGCAGCCTCGTCGCCTCGTCGACGTCCTTGCCGGTGACGTCCGGTACGTCGATCATCCGCGGGCCCTTGGAGACCGTGAGCGTGACGGTGTCGCCCTCGGCGACATGGGCACCCTGGCCCGGGGACTGGTGCGCGATGTCGCCCTCGACCTCGGGAGAGTTGACGCGGCCGGGCAGCACCTCGGCCTTCAGCCCTTCCTCGTCCAGTGCGGCGGTGGCGTCCTGGACCGACAGTCCGGTGACATCGGGGACATCGACCGGGCTGCCCTTGCTGACGACCAGGGCGACCGCGGAGTCGGGGTGGCGCTCGGCGCCCGCTGCGGGATCCGTACGGATCACGTGGCCCCGGTCGAACTCCCCGCTGAACTCCCTGGTGACCATGCCGGGCACCAGCCCGCTCTTCTTCAGCGCCTGCCTGGCCTCGGCCAGCGCCATGCCCTCGACGGCGGGCACCTTCACGATCTCCGGGCCGCGCGACACGGTGATCGTCACCGAGCCGTTGCCCCGGATCCGGGCGCCGGACTTCGGATCACTGTCGATGACCCTGCCGCGCTCGACGCTGTCGCTGTAGGCCCGCTTGACGCTCTTCAGCTCCAGCCCGGAGTCGGAGAGCCGCTGCCCGGCCTCCTTCTCGGTCTGGCCGAGGAGGGAGGGGACCCGGGTGAACTGTCCCGAGTTGATGTACCAGACACCGGTACCGGCCCCGAGCACCAGCAGCACGGCGAAGATCGCGACAAGCATTCCGCGCCGCGGCCCGCGTCGGGCCTGCCGGTCCTGCTCGGGCGGCAGCGGCGGGGGCATCTCCAGCCGGCTGGTGTGGTGGGCCGTGCCCTGACCCTCCGGGAGCACCCGGGGGATCACACTCGTGCGGTCCTCGGCGACGTCGTGCACCTCGGCGAGGGCCTGCGGCGGTACGGCGTCCAATTGTTCGTCGGTGAGCGCGGCGCGCGCGGTGCGGGCCTCGGCCAGCAGGGCCACCGCGTCGAACGGGCGGACCTCGGGGTCACGGGCGGTGGCGCTCGCGACCAGGCGGTCCAGCTCGACCGCGAGCCCGGGGACGGCGGCCGAGGGGGCCGGGACGTCCTCGTTGAGGTGCTGGTAGATGACCTGGGCGGGGGAGTCACCGGTGTGCGGCTTGGCGCCCGTCAGCATCTCGTACAGCACGACACCGCAGGCGTACACATCGGCGCGGGTGTCCGCCGTGCCGTGCTCGATCTGCTCGGGGGCGAGGTAGGAGACGGTGCCCAGGACGGATCCGGTGGTGTTCGTGACCGCGCCCACAGCCCGTACGAGACCGAAATCCGCGACCTTCACCCGGCCGTCGTCCCCTATCAGGACGTTCTCCGGCTTCATGTCGCGGTGCACGAACCCCGCCCGGTGTGCGGCACCGAGCGCGGCGAGGACCGGCTCCAGGATGTCCAGGGCGGCCCGCGGCTGCAGGGCGCCGCGCTCGCGCAGGATGTCGCGCAGCGTGCAGCCCGCGACGTACTCCATCGCCAGGTAGACGTACGCCCCCTGGGCGCCCTGGTCGAAGACCGCGACCACATTGGGGTGGGCGAGCCTGGCCACCGACTTGGCCTCGCGGATGAAGCGCTCGACGAATGAGACGTCGGTCGCGAGCGCCGGGTGCATCACCTTGAGGGCGAGCACCCGGTCGAGCCGGGTGTCCATGGCCCGGTAGACCGTGGCCATCCCGCCCACGGCGATGCGGGCATCGACGCGGTAACGGCCGTCGAGCAGCTGCCCGACAAGGGGGTCCTGGAGGGTCTTATCCACGCAGCCGAGTCTACGAGCCACCGCGGACACGACCGACGGGCCGGGGCGATCCCGGGTCCGTACTGCAGCCGAGCCGTGACAGGGACATGCGCTTCAGCAGCGTACGGACCCGGGGACGCGCGCTCAGAACGCCGCCCGCTCCGGGTCCAGTACCGCCCGCCCCTCCACCGGTGAGGAGGCCTCGGCGAAGTGGCGCCGCGGGATCCGGCCCGCGCGGTACGCCAGCCGCCCGCCGTCCACCGCGTGCCGCATCGCCGCCGCCATCAGCTCGGGCTCCTGCGCCCGGGTCACCGCCGACGCCAGCATCACCGCCGCGCACCCCAGCTCCATCGCCAGGGCCGCGTCCGAGGCGGTCCCGGCGCCCGCGTCGAGAATGACCGGCACCCGGGCCTGCTCGACGATCAGCTGGAAGTTGTGCGGATTGCGGATGCCGAGCCCGGAGCCGATGGGGGAGCCGAGCGGCATGATCGCCGCGCATCCCACGTCCTCCAGTTTCCGGGCGAGCACCGGGTCGTCGCTGGTGTACGGCAGGACGGTGAACCCGTCGTCCACCAGGGTCTCCGCGGCGTCCAGCAACTCGATCGGGTCGGGCAGCAGAGTCCGTTCGTCGGCCACGACCTCCAGCTTGATCCAGTCGGTGCCCAGCGCCTCACGGGCCAGCCGGGCGGTCAGCACGGCCTCGCCCGCGGTGAAGCAGCCCGCCGTGTTCGGCAGGACGCGGATCGAGAGGCGTTCGAGGACGGAGAGGACCGAGCCCTGCACGGTCGGGTCGAGGCGGCGCATCGCGACGGTGGTCAGCTCGGTGCCGGACGCCGTCAGGGAGCGTTCGAGCACGTCGAGGCCGGCCGCCCCGCCCGTTCCCATGATCAGCCGGGAGCCGAACGTGATGCCACCGAGGGTGAAGAGATCGTCGGACATGGTCAGCCTCCCTGGACCGCGGTGAGGACTTCGATCCGGTCGCCGTCGGCGAGGGCGGCGGCCGACCAGCGGCTGCGCGGGACGACGGTCTCGTTGAGGGCCGCGGCGACCCCGGAGGGCGCCGCCGTCAGTGTCGCCACAAGGGCCTCCAGAGTGGTGCCCGCGGCGATCGAACGGGGATCGCCGTTCACGGAGACGGTGAGCGGACGGGAGTCGGTCATGCGGGCTGCTCCTGACGTACGGAGGCGGAGGGCGGTACGGGGGCGGGTGCGAATCGTCCGGGGGCGAAGGGGCGGGCCACGGCGGGCAGCTCGCCGGTGGTCAGCAACTCGGCCATGGCGTCACCGGTGACGGGGGTGAGCAGCACGCCGTTGCGATGGTGGCCGGTGGCGAGGTGGAGGCCGGACAGGGCGGTGGGGCCGAGCAGCGGGGCGTTGTCCGGGGAGGTGGGGCGAAGGCCGGCTCGGGTCTCGGTGAGCGGCAGTTCGGTGATGCCGGGCACCAGCTCGTGGGCGTCGCGCAGCAGCTCGTACACCCCGCCCGCCGTGACGGTGGTGTCCCAGCCCATCTCCTCGCTGGTCGCGCCGACGACGAGCTCGCCGTTCTCGCGCGGGACGAGATAGACATGGCTGCCCCGGACCACGGCCCGCACGGTGCGGGTGAGGAACGGTGCGTAAGCGGCGGGCACGGTCAGCCGGAGCACCTGTCCCTTCACGGGTCGCACCGGGGGAACGACCTCGTCCGGCAGCCCGGCGAGCCGCCCGCTGAGGCTGCCCGCGGCGAGTACGACCTGGTCGGCGGCCAGCTCCGTACCGGCCGCGAGTACGGCTCCGGCGGCCCGGTCCCGTGCCACCCCGAGGCGTTCCGCCCAGTCGCGGTGGAAGACCACCCCGGCCCGTTCGCAGGCCGTCAGCAGAGCGGCGGCCAGTCGGCGGGGATCGACCTGGTGGTCCCCGTCGACCCGCAGACCGCCGCGCACGCCCGGCGCCAGCATGGGCTCCAGCCGACGGCACTCACGGCCGGTGAGCCACTCCGACTCCAGCCCCGAACGCTGCTGCAGCGCGTGCAGCTCCCGCAGATGGGCGCGGTCGTCCGAGTCCAGGGCGACCGCCAGGGTGCCGCAGGCGCGGAAGCCGATGTCCTGGCCACTCGCCGCCTCCAGTTCGGCCGCGAAGGCCGGGTAGCGCGCGGCGGACGCGACATTGAGGCCGAGCAGCATCTGCTCGCCGTAGTGGAGTTCGGTGACGGCGGCGAGCATCCCGGCCGCGACCCGGGCGGCCCCGCCGCCCGGGTCGGGGTCGACGACCGCGGTGCGCAGACCGCGCTGCGCAGCCCGCCAGGCGGTCACCAGACCGATGATCCCGCCCCCGATGACGAGGACGTCGGATTCTTGTGCGGATACGGATGTGTTCCCGGAAGAACGCATGGGCGTCCAGCCCCTCCCTTCGCCGGCATGACCCGGATCAGGTTCGTACGGTCGGAGGCCGCCCAGCCTCCCTCTCAGCCCGGTGCGTCCGGGCTCCCGCGAGTGTCTTACGGTGGCCACCCTAGACCCCGTTCCCCGGCCCCTGTAAGGGAGCAGCCACCGTGGCCCGTTCGCTCGACGGACTCGTCCTCTCGCCGGTCGCCGACCAGGCGCCGGGCCAGGTCGGCACCCGTACCCGCTTCACGTACCACGAGCAGGACGGCCGGATCTGGGCCGAGTACGCGGGCGGCGACGTGGTCCGGGGCCATCTCGTCGGCACCAGGACCGCCGATCGACTCGACTTCCGGTACGTCCAGTTGAAGCAGGACGGAACGACATCCTCCGGACACTGCCGTTCCACCGTCGTCGAGCTCGCCGACGGCCGCGTGCGGCTGGACGAGCGGTGGGAGTGGGAGTCGCAGGAGGGCAGCGGGACGAGCGTGGTCGAGGAGTGTCTGGCTGACGGGCCGTCAGGTGTTTAAGGTGGACAGGTGAGCGAGCAGCAGACTGAGCAGCCGGACCGGCGGACCGAGCGCCGCATCGTCATCGTCGGTGCGGGCATGGCCGGTGTGCAGACCGCGGTGGCCCTGCGGGAACAGGGCTTCACCGGCCCGGTCACCCTGATCGGCGCCGAACCCCACCAGCCCTACGACCGGCCGCCGCTGTCCAAGGCGGTGCTGCTCGGCGAGGCCGAGGACTCCGCCTTCGACATCGACTTCGAGGCGCTCGACATCGAGCTGCAGCTGGGCCGCGACGTGACCGGCGTCCGGTCCGAGGCGCACGAACTGGACACCCCGACGGGCCCCGTCCCGTACGACGTCCTGGTCATCGCCACCGGCGCCGAACCGGTCGAGCTGCCGGGCTCCGAGGGTGTGCGCGGCGTCCATCTGCTGCGCACCCTCGACGACGCCGCACGGCTGCGGCCGGTCCTCGGCGAGCAGCACACCGTCGTGGTCGTCGGTGCCGGATGGATCGGCGCGGAGTTCGCCACCGCGGCCCGCGCCGCGGGCTGCGAGGTCACCGTCGTCGAGGCCGCCGACCGGCCGCTCGCGGGCGTCCTGCCCGCCGAGGTCGCCGCTCCGATGGCCCGCTGGTACGGGGAGAGCGGCGCGGAACTCCTCACCGGTGCCCCGGTGGCCCGCATCGAGCCCGGCCGGGTGGTCCTCGCCGACGGCCGCGCACTCGCGGCCGGAGCGGTGGTCGTCGGGATCGGCGCCCGGCCCGCCACCGCCTGGCTGGCCGGCTCCGGCATCGCGCTCGGACCGGACGGATCGGTGACCGCCGACGAAGCGCTGCGAACCTCGTTGCCCGATGTGTACGCCGTCGGGGACTGCGCCTCCTTCCCCTCCGCGCGATACGGCACGCGCCTCCTCGTCCACCACTGGGACAACGCCGTCCAGGGGCCGCGGACCGCCGCCGCCAACATCATCGGCGCCGGATCCGGCGGGGCGCCGCAGCCTCTCACGTACGACCCCGTGCCGTACTTCTGGTCCGAGCAGTTCGACCGGTTCGTGCAGTACGCGGGCCATCACGCGGGCGCCGACACCCTGCTGTGGCGCGGCGACCCGGACGGTCCCGCCTGGTCGGTCCTCTGGCTGCGGGACGGCGTGCTGGTCGCCGTCCTCGCCGTCGGCCGGCCGCGCGACCTGGCCCAGGGGCGCAAGCTCATCGAGGCGGGAGCGCGGCTCGATGAGGTGCGGGCGGCCGATCCCTCCGTGCCGCTGAAATCGACGGTACGTCAGTAACGGCCTCCCGCAGGGGAGACCGTAAGTACCCGACGGGCCCGTGAAGGGGGCGGAGCGCAATCTCCGCTATGCGGACACCTCTTGGCTGCGGGGCAAAATTGGTGCACTGTACAGCTTTTGGATCACCGACCCTATTCCGAAGGATGTACATGTCCCCCTACCGATGGGTCCGCGCCCTGCGCGGAATCTCCGCGGCGGCGGCCTCGATCGCCCTCATCGGCGGTGCAGTCGCCGCCCCGGCGTACGCGGGCACCGCCCCGGCCCCCGGCTCCAACCCGGCCGTCTCCTACCAGGACCCGGTCGACGCACTGCCGCCGGTCTCCCGCCCGGACACCGAGCACTGCGCGGTGACGGCCGTCGATCACGACTTCGGCTACACGCTCGGCGGGCCGCCGTACACCACCACGCTCACCCCGCCCGCCCGGTGCGAGGGACCCTGGAACAAGGTCGTCCTCGACTGGTCGGGCAGCGTGAAGGGGCGTCAGTACGACCGTCTCGCCGCGGTGTTCGTCGGCGGCGCGGAGGTCTTCCGCACCAGCACGGCCGAGCCCGACGACGACGGCATCAGCTGGCACGTCGCCAAGGACATCACCGAGTTCGCGCCGCTCCTCAAGGACCCGCAGAAGCTTCAGCTGGAGCTCGGAAACGTTGTCAACGGCACGTACACCGGCGTGTACCACGTGAAGCTGACGATCACGTACTACCGGGCCGACCGGCGCCACCCGGCCGCCACCACGGCCGACCGGATCGTCCCCCTGGGCAACACCGCCTCCACCGACGCCCCTTGGCTGAGCGTCGGCAAGGGCGGCTCCACCAGCACCGACGTCACCTTCCCGCGCAATCTGACCGGCGCGCGTCTGCAGGTCTACGCACGCGGCGGCGGCTGCGACGAGCAGTGGTTCGACGCGGTCCCCAGTGACCTCGCGGCCACCGCCCCCGACTACCTCTGCGGCGGCGGCCCCTACCGCGAGGTGCAGGTCACGGTGGACGGGCGCCCCGCGGGCCTCGCCCAGCCGTATCCGGTCGTCTACTCCGGCGGCATCGTGCCGACCCTGTGGCGGCCGATCCCGGCCATCGACCAGTTCCGGACCGAGGCGTACGACATCGACCTCACCCCCTTCGCGGGCGAGCTGGCCGACGGCCGGCCGCACGCCATCGGGATCACTCCGTACGGCGCGGCCGACACCTGGATCGTCGACGGTTCGCTCTTCCTCGACACGGACGCGCACGCGTCACGTACGAGCGGCCAGGTGACCGTCAACACGCTCACCGGCACTCCCGCCGTGAAGACCGTCCAGACCCCGCGTGAGGACGGCTCCACCCATGTCTCCGTGTCGACCGGCCGCTCCTGGAAGATCTCGGGCTACGTCCGGACCTCGAAGGGCCGGGTCACCACCACCGTCGAGCAGGAATTCGCGTACACCAACACGGACACGGTCTCCAGGACCGGGCAGCAGCAGACGATGCACCAGCGCGACCACGGCTCCACCACGGTGACGACCAGGACGGGCGGGCGCACCAGCGCACAGCGGCACGCCTGGTCCTACCCCATCGACGTCGACATGGACATCCCGGTCTACGGCGACTACAACAACTACGACCTGAGGGCCGCAGTCACCCAGCGCCGTGTGCTGATCGACACATCCCGGACGGGTTCCGCGCGCGTGTGGCGCACGGACGCCGTCACGGACGACACCGTGGACTCGACCGGCAACCTCGCCCGCACGGGCGGCGTGGTCACCGCCGCGGACGGAGCCTCGGCCGAGAAGTACCGGGGCACCACCGACACCGGTGCCTGCTACTCGCGTGTCCTGGAGTCCGCCCACGGCTGGATCACCAGCGACCAGGAGTCGCGTTGCCGCGTCGCGGACGTGGTTCGCGAGGCCCTGAAGGGATGAGTCCGGGTATCGGCTGTCAGTGCGGGATGGCAGGCTTGTCCTGTGACCGAGATTGACGCAAAGATCGATGCTCTTGTCCCTGCCTGGCTCCACCTCCCCGACATCGCAGAAATGTTCGATGTCGAGGTGACGCGCGTGCGGCAGCTGGTCAAGGAAGGCCAGCTCATCGCCGTACGACGTGGTGAGAACCGGGCGCTCCAGGTGCCTGCTGCCTTCATCGACGGCAACAAGGTGGTCAAGGGCCTCTCCGGCACCCTGACGCTCCTGAGGGACGACGGCTACTCCGATGAAGAGATGCTGGAATGGCTCTTCACTCCTGACCCGAGCCTGCCGGGTACCCCCGCACAGGCGCTGAGCGAGAATCGCGGCACGGAGGTGAAGCGCCGCGCCCAGGCGCTCGCCGTCTGACCGGGACGACCATACGCGGGGTACGGGCCGTGCGCCTCAGCGCGGCCCGTACCGCCGCATCAGGCCGCCCCGCCGTACCGCTCCGCAGCACCAGCAGTACCGCTCCGTCCCAAGGGGGAACCGCACCATGCCCACGCCTCGCGCGCTGCTGTCCGACGCCCGGCTCTACCTGTGCACGGACGCCCGCAGACGCGAGGGTGACCTCCCCGAGTTCCTCGACGCCGTGCTCTCCTCCGGCGTCGACATCGTCCAGCTGCGCGACAAGGGCATGGAAGCGGCCGAGGAGCTCGAACACCTCGCTGTCTTCGCCGACGCCTGCAGGCGCCACGGCACGCTCCTCGCGGTGAACGACCGGGCCGATGTCGCCCATGCCATCGGCTCCGATGTGCTCCACCTCGGCCAGGGGGACCTGCCCGTGCCCGCCGCCCGGGCCATCATCGGCGGGGACGTGGTGATCGGCCGCTCCACACACGCCGAGTCCGAGGTCGATGCGGCCGTCGCCGAACCCGGCGTGGACTACTTCTGCACCGGACCCTGCTGGCCCACCCCGACCAAGCCCGGCCGGCACGCCCCGGGCCTCGACCTCGTGCGGTACGCCGCCTCGCTCGGCCGGACGCGCCCGTGGTTCGCCATCGGCGGGATCGACGCGGACAACCTCGACGAGGTGCTGGACGCGGGGGCGCGCAGGGTCGTGGTCGTACGGGCCATCACCGAGGCAGACGACCCGGCCGCGGCCGCCGCCGGGCTCGCGAAGCGGATCAGGGCACGCGCCGACGTCTGACAAGCACGTCAGGAATGCCGCAGGGCATCCATGAACGACCGGGTCCGCCCGGAGACTGCGCGAAGAGTGTCCGAGGGCTGGACAAACCACCAGTCAATTCGGGCAATTGCCGCTGGTCTGGTCGGGACACCCTCGAGCCCTGGTTAACCTTCAGTATGGCCCTTGGCACTCCTTCTACCAGGACAGATCACGCACCCACCGTGCGTGAGCTTCTCGCGACCGGCAAGACGTCGTATTCGTTCGAGTTCTGGGCACCCAAAACCGAGAAAGGCGAGCGGAATCTCTGGAATGCCCTGCGCCGTGTCGAGGCGGTGGGGCCGAGCTTCGTCTCCGTGACGTACGGCGCCGGCGGTTCCACCCGGGCCGGAACGGTGCGGGCCACCCAGCAGATCGCTGCCGATTCCACGCTCACCCCGGTCGCCCATCTGACCGCCGTCGACCACTCCGTCGCCGAACTCCGCAACATGATCGGGCAGTACGCGGACGCCGGAATCAGGAACATCCTCGCCGTGCGCGGCGACCCGCCGGGCGACCCGATGGGCGAGTGGGTCGAGCACCCGCAGGGCGTGCGGTACGCGGCCGATCTCGTCCGGCTCATCAAGGAATCCGGCGATTTCTGTGTCGGCGTCGCCGCATTTCCCGAGATGCACCCGCGCTCGACCGACTGGGACACCGACATCCAGCATTTCGTGGACAAGTGCCGTGCCGGCGCCGACTATGCGATCACGCAGATGTTCTTCAGTCCGGACGACTATCTGCGCATGCGTGACCGAGTGGTTGCAGCGGGTTGCGACACGCCGATCATCCCCGAGGTCATGCCGCTCACCAGCGTCAAACAGCTGGAGCGGTTTCCGCAGCTCAGCAACGCGTCGCTGCCGTCGTCGCTGAAAGAACGCATCCTCGCCGTCAAGGACGATCCCGCCGCTGTACGCTCCATTGGGATTGAGTTCGCGACGGAGTTCTGCGCGAGGCTGCGCTCCGAGGGTGTGCCCGGACTGCACTTCATCACGCTCAACAACTCGACGGCGACGCTCGAGATCTACGAGAATCTCGGACTGCACAAGCAGTCGTGACCGGCCGTACCCGCCACGACCCGGGGCGGTGGCCGTAGAAGGGGGCGGGCATGGGCTGGACGGTCCTCTACATCGCGTTCGGCATCGTGGCGTTGTGGCTGCTCGGCGAGGTGCTGCTGCAGTACAAGGCGCGGCTTCGCTGGCGCCTGCTCGCCTTCGGCGGGTTCGCCTGTGTGGTCGTCGGCGTACTGATGCCGTCCGTCTTCGTCATCGCCGTCGGCGCGATCGCGTTCGCCACCGGCCAGACGTACGTCACGCTCTCGTTCCGGCGCGGCTTCTCGACCGGCTGGGCCATAGGGGGCAGCCCGGGCGAGAGCCGTCGCCGCCGGTCGCGGGGCCGCCGGGACACCCACCGGGAGCCCAAGCTGGAGGTGTCGGACCTGGAGATGGAGTACGACCGCTCGAACCAGGACGAGGCGAACAGCCCCGCTCCCGCGAGCGGGGCCGCGGTCTACGAGCCAGAGCCGCTGCCCGACGACACCGGGCAGTACGGCATCTACACCGACCCCCAGCCCGCGCAGCAGTCCCAGCAGTCGCAGCCCCAGTACGCCTCCCACGACCCGTACCCGGACTCCTCCGCGTACACCGCGCCCGCCCAGGACTCGTACGCCGGCCAGGACAGCTACGGCGGACAGGGCACGTACGCGAGTCAGGACCCCTACGCCGGGCAGCACGACTACGGCACGGGACGGCAGCAGTACGCCGCGTACTCCGACCCGTACATCGGCACCACCACCGGCTCCCCGCAGTACGGGGCCCAGGACCCGTACGCGGGCCATGACAGCTATGGCGGTCAGCAGCAGTTCACGGCAGACCCCTACGCCCAGCAGTACGCCTCCGAGACGCCGCCGGGCGGCGTCTGGGTGCCGCAGCAGCGCGAGGGCGAGCAGTACCCGCCGCTGCCACCGGAGCAGCCCGCGCCGCTCCCGAACGGCTACGACACCGGCTACAACGACCAGTACCGCTACTGACGGGGCGCGTCGAGTCGTCGGGCGGAGTCCGAACCCGTCGGCTGCTGGAGGAGGGAGCGGCGACCGGACGTGCCCGGCACTCGCCTCCTCAGGGTCACCGGGAGCCGCGGAAGCCGTCCCCCTCCACGATGAGCCCGGCGACGAGCGCCCCCGACATCCCGGCGTGCGCGAGCCCGCCGCCCGGGTGCGACCAGCCGCCCGAGAGGTAGAGCCCGGGCAACCGGGTGCGGTTGCCCGGATGCAGATACGCGCCCCCGGCCCCGGCCAGCGCGGGCGCGGGCACCGAACCGCCCTCGGCGCCGGTGTCGGCCGCGCTCTCGGCGGGCGTCCGCACCTCGGCGTGGAGCACCCGCTCCCGTATCCCGGGAACGGCTGCGCCGGCCGCCTCGATCAGCGTGGCGGCGTACCCCTCGCGCAGCGCACCGTCCGTCCAGTCCACCGCGCCGTGCGGGGCGACCGTCGCCGTGAGCGTCACTGCCTCGTGCGCGTCGTCGGGGCGGGTCGTGGGGTCGTCGGGGCGGATCACCGTCACCGTGGGACCTGCGGCGAGCCGGCCGCCGAACACCGCCTCGCGCTCCGCCGCGCCGTCCGCGCCGTGCACCACCGTCCGGTGCACCGCGTCCGCGGGCCGGGCGCCGCGCAGCGACAGCAGGACCTGGAACCGGCCCGGCACCGCCGTCCCGCCGCCCGGTCGCGGCTGAGCCGTCACATCATCGCTCTGCCAGAGCCTCTGACCCGGCACCAGACCGGGGTGCGGCCAGGCCCCCAGCACCACATGGTCGGCCTCCGCGACCGTGCCCGCGGCGAGCTCGACGCCCGCTGCCCGGCCATCCTTCTCCACGACCCGGGCCACCTCGGCGCCGAAGACGAACTCCACCTTCCGGGTCCGGCACCGCTCGTACACCGCCTGCGCCAGCGCCCGGATTCCGCCCGCCACGTACCAGCTGCCGAACGTCTCCTCCATGTACGGCAGAAGGGCCGCGCTCGCCGGTGCGCGCAGCGGATCGAGGCCGTACGACAACGTGTATCCGTCGAGGAGAGCGGCCAGCCGGGGGTCCGTCAGCTCCCAGGCGCCGACCTCCGCGACCGTGCCCGCCAGGCGGGCCGAGCGCAGCAGTCGGCGCTGCCGGAGTGCCGGGTACGGATCGCGGCCCAGCACCTCCCAGTCGGGGCGCAACGGCTCCTCGAGCAGCGGCCGCCGGGACCGGTCCCAGGCATCGCGGGCCCGGTCCAGGAACCCGCCCCAGCTGCCGCCCGCACCGGCCCCCAGCGCGCTGTCCAGGGCGGCGACCACCCCGGCGCGCGAGGCGTTCGGCAGCGAGACCGCCGTGCCGTCGGCGAAGAGATGGCGGCTCGCCGGATCGACCTGCGTCATCGTGACGCACCGCTCCAGCGGCTCCTTGCCGGTCTTCACGAACAGGTCGCGGTAGACGGCGGGCAGATGCAGCAGCGAGGGGCCGGTGTCGAACGCGAAGCCGTCGCGGGCATACCGGCCGACCGAGCCGCCGAAGGTCTCCGACCGCTCGTACACCGTCACCCGGTTGCCTGCCACGGCCAGCCGGGCGGCCGCCGCCATTGCGCCCATCCCGGCGCCGATCACCGCAATACGTGCCATGTCAGTGACCTTAGCGGCCTGCACCGACAGCTCAGCCGGAAGGCCGGTGCGGACGAGGCTCCGAACCCGTCCCGGCCAGGTGTTTCTCCTGCCGCCGCTGCGCTTTGCGGCGCAGGAACCTGCGGATGCGGGAGGCCAGGAAGATCAGTACCACCAGGCCGAGGAAGAGCAGGGTCGCGGCGATGACCGCCGCCGCCAGCGGATGGAATATCGCGAACGTGATGATCCCGGCGACTCCGAGGTCCTCGGCCGTGCTCACCGCGATATTGCTGAACGGCTCGGGGGAGGTGTTCAACGCCATCCTGGTGCCCGCCTTCACCAGGTGGCTCATCAGCGCCGTGGAACCGCCGACGGCCCCGGCCGCGATCTCCGGCAGCGAACCGCTTTCTCCGGCCAGCAGCGCCGCCACGACAGCCCCGGCGACCGGCCTGACGACGGTGTGCACCGAGTCCCAGACCGAGTCCACGTACGGGATCCGGTCCGCGACCGTCTCGCACAGGAAGAGCACGGCGGCCACCACGAGCACATCGGTGCGCTGCAGCGACGTGGGCACCTCGTCGCTGACTCCGGTCGCGCCGAAGATGCCGAGCAACAGGACCACCGCATAGGCGTTGATCCCGCTCGCCCAGCCACTTGTGAACACCAGGGGGAGTACGGACACGGACGCGATCGTAACCAGGAGCGTGCCGCTCCGGGTGGGGTCCGGTGCACAGCTCTGAGTATCCGTACCTAGTCGGCGAGATGAGTAGGTAAGCGGATGGGCTCTCACCTGCGCAGACGGAAGAGTGGGGAGCACGGAAGGGGCGCAGCGCCGGTACCGCCGACACGGGGCGGCGGAACGGGTGCCGCACTCCTTCCGGAGCGGGGGCGCACGGGGTGCGCAACGGAGGGCCGTGGATCGCGGGGAAAGGCTCTTCGGCAGTACAGGAAACGTCGGTCGGGCGAGGCTCGGGGGGGCACCGACACCACCCCCCACCCATAAGCCGTTGGGGGCCAAACCCCCCGCG